>JAJDOJ010000075.1 GCA_022340215.1 Gammaproteobacteria bacterium | reverse complement strand
CCGGCTACCGGCTACCGGCTACCGGCTACCGGCATCCAGGCGAAATCATCAGCCAAGCGGTATGACTGTAATATCGATTCAATCTCAGCTTCTGAATCGATCAGGTAAACTCCCTTTCAAAACGCATCAAGCTGTAGCCGTCCAGTTGGTTTTGATTTTATGGTATACCAATATACGAATGTTACCCCACTTTCCATGAGTGATTTCGACAGCAGAACATGGCGAAAAAACCTAAGACACCCGCCTCGATACACGCCTCCCAAACGGTCAGCGAGGCCTTTGTTGCCATCATGCGTCACAACTTTGCCTATCTCCTCGAATGGCAGAACGTGGCCCGCAGCTGGGAGGACATAGAGGGCGTACACCAGCTCCGGGTTACAGTGCGCCGCATGCGCTCAGCGCTTACCCTGTTCCGCAGCGCCATCCCCAAGAAGGTGAGCGAGACCTGGGGCGACGAGATGCGCTGGCTGGCCGGCGAGCTGGGCATGGCGCGGGACCTTGATGTCTTCATCGCCGAGGGTCTAACCACGATGGCCGACAAGATGCCTCTGGATGGGGCGGAAAAGCTGCTCGAGCTGGCCAAGGCAAAACGTGCCCACGTCTACGAGACCCAGGTGGCGTCCATGCTGGACAGTAACCGCTACCGGCAATTCAAGGACGGCTTCGTGGACTGGTTCGAACACTCCCGCTGGGAGTCGGCCAACCTTAAGGGCAAACAGAAGAAGAATCTTTCCATGAACCTGGTGGCGTACTCGCGCAACCTGATGGACAAACAGGAGCGCAAGGTCCTCTCGGCAGGCTCCAACGTGGACCGCGACAACCCGGCCGAGATGCATCGCCTGCGCATTGAGTGCAAGAAGCTGCGCTACGCGGCCGAGTTCTTCAGCTCGATGTTCACCGGCATGGACGTCTTCATCCAGCACATGAAGGGTCTGCAGGACCTGCTGGGTTTGATGAACGACGTCGCGGTCATGAAGACGCTGCTGAACTTCGTACTCGAGGGCTCCGAGGATAACGAGCTGATGGTCTACTCAGGCGGGCTGATCGGCTGGCGCACCTGTGATTACTATCATATGCTAGACAGCTTCGACGAATTCTGGGAGGAGTTCATCGCGGCCAAGCACCCATGGTGGAAGAAGTCCGCGCTGGTGCGCTAAGGGGCTGTCACGGCCGGCTGTCCCAGGCTTCAATCCTACCCTCCTGAGTATTCGTCTGAAGATGATTCTATCGCCGTTTCCTGGCGACGGTGGGTAGTTCCTCACGGTCCATGATCAAATGGCTTGGAATCATTGCAGGAACGCTCAGATCGCTGTTACGGGATCGGCGAGAGCTCGCCCTTGAAAATCTGGTCCTTCGGCACCGGCTCGCGGTCCTCAAGCATCGCCACTCCCGTCTGCGACCGACTTTGATCGGTTGTTCTGGGTATTGCCGACGAGCGTGTGGTCCGATTTGCGAGAGTGCCTTCAAGTGGCATTGTCACTAACGCGACTTTCGGCAGACAGGGCGGATGAACAAGCGAAAACCCCGTTTTCACCGCCACCGGTTTCCACCGGAGAGCATTAGCTACGCTATCTGGCTATATCACTGCTTTAGACTGAGCTTCCGCACAACCTTCAAGCAGACGACCAGCGGTTGGCGGCATAACCGGAACGACACTTGTCCGGCTGTCCTAGTTTCCGGGGTCAGTTCTCATCAAGGGAGACAACAATGCGCTAATTCTTGTCGATTCTTGTGCTATTTGGCATATGCACGACGGGGCAGGCTACCGATTCTGATGTCAAGGGAAGCAGCGACTATCCTGATATAGGGTGACTGAAAGGATCATCCCTGAGAAAATACAGTCAGATTGATTTTGACGAGTATCGCATCTTCACTGCGCCCGTCAAGGCGCGAAAGGACAGGGAAAACTACGCTACGCTGGAAGGCCATATTAGAACGCGCGAAGTCTGTGGAGCGCGAACTCGTGAACCGCTACGGAATCGATCCGAAACGTCTCAGAAGTGACGGCGTTGGTTTTCTGGCTCCGGTAGCCAGCAATCGCACCGAACAGGGCCTCGCATTGAACCGCCGTGTGCAACTGGTTGAGCAGCCGACTACCCGCTGACGGATTTTGACATAATTGATTTCAATTGCGGCTCGGGCAACGACCATGCTGACGAACAACGGTTCGTCTTCGAACTGTGGCGCACTGTTCCGTTTACCATACATCAAGGCGGATCGATGCGGAGGGGGTTGACGGTGTGTGCCGCTCCAGAAAATTGGAGTTCGGGCTTGTCCTATCATGGTGTACGGTTACGGCAACTCGGATAGCCGATGCACCTCCGTGCGGAAATTGTCCCCTTCCAACACGACGGTACGGTAACCCGCTTGAGCGGTATCGAATGTCTTTTCGTTTCGGGCAGCAAACTGTACGCTGGTCGATGGCGTGGTGTACAAGGCAGCCTGTCCGATGTGCCCGGTGAACTCCTGATGCACGTGTCCGGCACAAATAATCTTGATCTGTGGCGATGTCTCGACCAGCTCGAGGAATTCTGCAGGATTATTCAGGCCAAGTTTGTCAAGCCAGGCGACATTGATCGGGGTCGGTGGATGGTGTACGAAAAGCAAAACATGGCATCCGCGGGCACTTGCCAATTGCGCTCTGAGCCATTGTAATTGCTGACTGTCAATACGCCCTTTGGTGGCGCCAGGGACATGGGAATCGAGCCCGATGACGCGCCAATCCCCGCATGGAAGCACGAATGTGAGGGGGCCTGTACCGCTATCGAACAATTCCGGGAACACCGCGCGAATATTTCCCCGATCGTCGTGATTGCCGGGAATGATCCGACAACGATCCATCCAATCCCCGAGCGTTTCACGCAGCATCTCGTATGTTTCCTTCGCCTCATCCTGCGCCAGGTCACCGGTGATTACGACGTAATCGAAATCGGGCTGTTGGCGCTTCACCAGGTCGCGCACCGCGTGAAATGTGGCCCAGGTCGGCACGCCGGCTAACACACTTTTTCGATCCCGGTAGAGATGTAGATCGGACAGCTGGACTATTCGTACGTGCATGTCGGGAAATGGATCGATAGCCGACCGGCAGGCATTGCCACTATAACGCAGGATTCGGCACACTAGGCCGATGAACAAGCGAAATCTCCGATTTCACCGCTTAATAATCGTTAAGGCGATTGCCGGAAAATGGCATACCAGATTGCGCCGGATTTTCGTTCGTCATCAAGGCGCGACAACAGGTGCATAGTCGAACTATGGAACGGTTGTCGCAATACGGAGGACGGACGAAAAGACAAGTAGGATGGTATGTCATTTGACAGAAATCGCCTAAGCTAACAATACCCGCGCAGGGCCACATTCAAAGCAAGATTGGTAAAGAGATGCTCCCGCGTGCCTTACGATTCACTCACTCAAGGCTGATTTCGCCGTCGATCGTCTCGACTAACCGCAGGGCGGGTACTTCCAGTTTAACTCTCGCATCCAGGCGCTCGTCTCCCTTGAGCTCGCCACTTTCCAAGGCCTCTCGCACCTTCTGTTCGATGATACGCTGACTCGTAATCCCGACCTTTTTGAGATACTTCCGAATCTCCAGGTTGAAGGCATCGTCATCCATCGTATGTCTCCTAAGCCAAACAGCTGTGCAAAGCACCTTCCGCAGATGGTTGCCATCGATCTGAACGCCACGACGACTCATAAAACTATAGCAGATAACGGCATTGTCAACCTGGCGGAGCGCATCCAGCCTTGAGCCAGATTTCCGATCGTTTCTGCCTCCTCTGGCGCACGTCGCCCCCTGCCAGCGGTCGAATGCTCTGTCCAATGAAGCGGGATCGCTGTAACCGAGCTGGCTGATCAACCTGGGGCCGCCGTTCCTGTTAGTCTGCCGTTGGTTCCAGTATCGGCGTTCGAGGGAAGTCCGAGACCGCCTTCTGTCCGGGTCCGGGCTCGATTGAGTCTGCGGGTCGACGTTGTCCCCAAGGCAGGATCTTAAGTGACCCCTGTTCTCGGTTCGCGATCCGTTCAAAGCTCGAGCGGCTTGACCGGCGCCTCCATCCAGGATTTGTCGCTGCGCCTGTCCACAGAGGGGTCGTCGACGAACAACTCGACCTCGTTGCCGTCGGGATCGTTAAGGTAAAGACTCTGACTGACGGTGTGGTCGGATTGCCCTGCGAGCTCGAAGCCCTTCGTCTGAATGCGCTCACGCGCGCGCC
Organism: Gammaproteobacteria bacterium; assembly: GCA_022340215.1. Taxonomy (NCBI): domain Bacteria; kingdom Pseudomonadati; phylum Pseudomonadota; class Gammaproteobacteria; species Gammaproteobacteria bacterium. Next base: position 1,735 of record JAJDOJ010000075.1, on the reverse strand, counting down.
GCAGAGCATCGAGATCCTCACCCACCTTGAACGCCACGTGGTAGAGCCCGATGCGCCGGCCGCGCAGCGGTCCCGGCGCCTCTCCGACCTCGATCAGCAGCAGCTCGTGGTGGGTGCTGCCGCCGCTCAACAGTGCGGCGCGACCGTTGAAGATGGTGCCTGCGACCTCGAACCCAACCACGTCGCGGTAGAAAACGAGGGATCGTTGGAGATCACGCACGTAGAAAACGACATGGGCCAGCTCGGTCATCGATTTCTCCTTTTGAAATTCGGACACGCCCCGGTCCTTGTCGTTCCCGCCAGCAACTTTTCATTCCACCTGAGGCGATTGCCGGAAAATGGCATACCAGATCGCGCCGGATTTTCGTTCGTCATCCAGGCGCGACAACAGGCGCATAGTCGAACTATGGAACGGTTGTCGCAACACAGAGGACGGACGAAAAGCCAAGCAGGATGGTATGTCATTTGACAGAAATCGCCTTAGACCTTGAGGAGTGCTTTTGGGCGTGAGGTGATCGTGTCCGATCATGCCGGTGGTGACCACTAACCGGGTCTCGATACCGCTGCGCAGAATTGCCACTTTAACGCGGCTTTCGGCGTACCAGCAATCGGGGGACCTAGTATTGGGAAACAGCAGCGGGTCTATCGGCATTTCTTGAGGACTGGGCCAAACGATTAAGGACCTGGAAGCTGAAAGGCGCTATCAGGTCCTTCGTTAACCCAAATGGGCCGGTCCGATGCCGATCATCAGGACAGCGTCGCAGCGTCTTCGGCAACCACACCCAGCATTGACGTGGAACCGGCGATCTGCACGCCGTCCATGAAATCGGATTCATCGTAGCCGCGAACCTTGGCGCAGAGTGGGCAGATGAAGATGTTGGCAACGCTCCAGGCAACGGACGAGCGCTCGTTGTCAAACCCCGTTGGTGACGACGATGACCAGTTTCTTGCTATCGAGACATTGCTTTTTCCTCTTACTTTTTTTCCTTAAAGGCGGTTGAACAAACTTCGAGTTGATGGAAGGCTGCGGTCGCCAGGCAGTCACACTGCTTTCCGTTTGGCCACCGATCTACTGGTGGTGAGTAAATCGGTGGGCCGCTAACACCTCAGGCGAAAGGCCGCCCGGTGTCGTAATCGCCGTTGCCTCACGCGGCATGTCGATAGGCGGACACGGGTGAGGCGTTGCGGGCCTGCTGCGCCGCCAAGTGCGGCGAGCTGGTCGAAGAGTTGGTTCTGGGCCTGGCTGCCGCCGACCAGGGGCAGGTCGGGTAAAACGGCGTGAAGCAGGTCGGCGGCCCGCAAATAGGCGTCGGAGCTCAGGGCCCACAAGGCAAGTGCGAAGCGCTCCATGACCCGCTGTTGTTTGGTGTTCGCGAATCTCTGGTCGGTCCGTAGCCAGTGTTCGATGCCGCTCGTGTCGCCGGCACCGGCCAGGGCCAACAGGCGATGTAGCTGCACGAACGGATCAGGGGTGTCGTGCATATAAGCCAGGGCCGTCCGCCGCATCGGTTCCCAATGCAGCGCCACGGGTTGCGGTGCGGACAATGCGAGCCGCCAAAGCAGGGCCGGGGTGTCGGTGAGGGCTCTCCGGTGCTGGCCGCTGTGCGTGGCCAGCCACTCACCCAGCAAGTGGTGGCCGAGGCGCCAGTGGGCGGTGTCTGCAAGGCGATGGGCAAGGGTAAGCGCCTCGCCCGAGGTGCCATGGCTGAAGATCTCGTAGCCACGGATATCGCGG
>JAJDOJ010000074.1 GCA_022340215.1 Gammaproteobacteria bacterium | reverse complement strand
ATGTCGACGCCTTTACGCTGGGCAGCTTCGAGAGGCAGCTGAGAGAGGTCTGGGGCATGACGCCGGAGAGCGAGCCCGGATCGTTTTTCCTGCCGGTCGTGCGAAAGGAACTTCTGAAGCAGGAAGGAGGCGCGGTCGAGATTACGGCGGACGACATGCACGTGTCGAAGGCGCAAAAGAAGGGGGACGAAAAGCAACTTGAAAAGATCCTGGGAAATACCGGTGTACAGAGCTATCGATGGTGGATGCGGGGTGTGGCGCGCGCGCAGAGCGTCGCACGAATCGGCCGGGATGTGGATCGCGGGGAGGGAACGGGATTCCTGGTGAAAGGATGCGATCTGCAGGGTTCTTTCGGGGATGACGTGGTGCTTCTCACCAATGCGCATGTCGTGAGCGAGACGGTGAGAAACGCAATCAGGCCCGATGAGGCCGTCATCCTATTTGAATCGCACGACGGACAGGAGCCCATCGAGTATTCGGTTACTGAACTGCTCTGGTCCTCCCCTCCTGATGAACTGGACACATCGATACTGCGCCTCGATAAACCGGTTAAGGGAATCGAACCCTGCCCGGTCCACTCGCGCCTGCCCTCACCGAACCGCTCCCGCGTGTACATCATCGGCCATCCCCAGGGCGGGACCCTGTCTTTCTCGGTTCAGGACAACAAATTGCTCGATCACGAGGCGCCGATCGTCCACTATCATGCGCCCACCGAGCCAGGTAGCTCGGGCAGCCCGGTGTTCAACGCGCAGTGGAAGCTGATCGCGATTCATCACGCCGGTGGAATGAAATTGAGAAAACTCCATGGAAAGGCTGGAACGTATCCCGCCAATGAGGGCTTGTGGATTCAGTCGATTATCGAAGCGCTGAATGAAGCGTTTGGCGGCAGCCCGTAGCGGTGTGTTGGTATGCGTTCAGCCCCACAGATCCGCGAGCTGAATGACAATCTCATCGAACGGCGCGACGGAGACCGTGTCGTCGTCGCGGAAGATGCCCGATGGCTGCCACTTCGCATCGGCGAGCTCGTAGGTCTCGAGGGTGTGCGTTTTGGGATCGACGAGCCAGGTGAATCGAACGCCGTAGCGCGCATACAAGGGCATTTTCTCCTCACGGTCCGTACTTTTTGACGAAGGCGAGAAAATCTCGCAGACCCAGTCCGGCACGATCTGGATCTTATGCCCCTCCGGCGGCGATGGCATACGCGCCTTGCGCCAGCCCGCGATATCCGGGACCGTGATCTCGGTATCCAGAATAAGGTGGACCTCGGGCTCGTCAATGATCCACCAGCCCCCCGGGCCTCCGCGCCCGCGACCGTAAGGGCCCTCGATATCGGCGCCTAGCCGCGAACCGGCGAGGCTATGGGGCCAGGCCGGACGAGGCTGTGTTCGCAACTGTCCGTTGATGATCTCGCCGGTCAGTCCGTCCGGCAGGGCCACCAATTGCTCGTACAGAGAGGGCTTTCTCTCGATCTGAGGGCTCATGCCGTAGCGTTCACCAAGGCTGCGTTAACTAGTCGGCGTCCAAAAAAACACCCCTAATGGTGGAACCGCTGCGCTTGTTCCACCCTACGTGATGGGTCGTTCGGTGGAACCGCTGCGCTTGTTCCACCCTACGGGATGGGTCGTTCGGTGGATCCGCTGCGCTTGTTCCACCCTACGGGATGTGATAACTCATTGAAAAACCGTAGGTTGGATCAAGCGCAGCGGATCCAACAATTTATGGAGAAGAAAAACCCAGGCGTTTGTGGACGGATATTAGCGATAAGGAAAGCCTAACATTTCTATAGCTCCGCCGAGAATACTCCGCGGTCCATGGGGTTTGCCATCCATGATCCTGGAGCAGGGTGCCGGGCGAGTGTGGCATGCCTTTGGTGGCGGGAGTGTCGGCGCAATAGGATGACTGTGCCCGTGCTCCCGAGACTTGAGCGTTTCTCAAAGGGGCTCGCAGTGAGTGGAAAACGAGATTCGGAACGGTCCGTGTAGAATGACCGCTTCAGAGTAGCCCGGATGGAGCGATAGTGGAATCCGGGGATGCGGGCACCGGCGACTGGAAAAGAATTCCTGGATTTCGCTACCGCTGCATCCAGGCTACGATTATTTTTGGGGCACCTTCCGAATCGGGAGGGGCGTCGGGTTATGACAGGGAGGGGGGATGCCCCGGATCTTCTTGAATCGCAGTTTCTCTTGTTCCTTGTTTTCTCTGGTATTGGTACCGCTGAGCGTTCTGGGTTCGGCAACCGTTGACGAGCCCGCATTCGTCGGACGTGAACGATGTACTGCATGTCATGAAGCCGAGAGCGCGGCCTGGTCGGGTTCGCATCACGATCTCGCCATGCAGGCCGCCGACGACGAGTCGGTCCTCGGCGATTTCAACGACGCAAAGCTGACCGTTTTCGGCGTCACGTCCGAGTTTTTTCGCAAAGATGGCCAGTTCCGGGTCCGCACCGATGGTCCGGACGGCAAGTTGCAGGACTACCCGGTGCGCTACACGTTCGGGGTCTACCCGCTGCAGCAGTATCTGATCGAGTTTCCCGGCGGTCGCCTGCAGGCGCTGGACATCGCCTGGGACGCCCGGCCCGCGGAGCAGGGCGGTCAGCGCTGGTTCCATCTGCATCCCGAGGATCCCGTGCCCCCCGGCGATGTGCTGCACTGGACCGGTCCGAACCTCAACTGGAACTACATGTGCGCGGATTGCCACACCACCAACCTGGTCAAGGGTTATGACGCCGGCACGGGTCGTTATGAGACGAAATGGTCGGAGATTGACGTCTCCTGCGAGGCCTGCCACGGACCGGGCTCCGGTCACGTGGTCTGGGCCGAACGCGCCGCGAAGGGTGAAGCATCCGGGTCCACGGACAAGGGACTGACCGTCGTCTTTGACGAGCGAAGCGGCGTCGCCTGGTCGATCGACCCCGACACGGGCAAGCCCAGTCGTTCGAAGCCCGCCGGCGAACGCAAGGAAGTGGATGCCTGCGCCCGGTGCCACAGTCGCCGCGGCCGCCTGAGCGGAGATGACGTGCAGGGACGTCCGTTCCTGGACGCCTATCGGCCGGCCCTGTTGACCGAGGGGCTCTATCATACCGATGGGCAGGTCGAGGACGAGGTCTACGTCTGGGGCTCGTTCCTGCAGAGCCGGATGTACCAGGCCGGCGTGACCTGTTCCGACTGTCACGATCCGCATACGGCCGGGACGCGGCTGCCCGGGGATGCGGTGTGCGCGCAGTGCCATGCGCCGGACCGGTATGCGGTTGCCTCGCATCACCACCATCCGCAGGAATCCGCGGGCGCGAATTGTCTGGCCTGCCACATGCCGGCGACGACCTACATGGGGGTGGACGCGCGTCGCGACCACAGCTTTCGCGTACCCCGGCCCGACCTGTCCGTGACGCTGGGTGTTCCCGATGCCTGCACCCGCTGTCACGAAGACGAGGGACCCGAATGGGCCGCGCAACAGGTCGAGGCGTGGTACGGGCGCCCGGCGAAAGGCCTGCAGGACTACGCCGGGACGCTGGATGCGGCGCGACGCCGCCTCCCGGGGGCGGATCGGTTGCTGAAGACCTTGGTCGCGGACACCGGACAACCCGCAATTGCGCGCGCGACGGGGTTGACGCACCTCGGGGCCTATCCGGATGCCGAGTCCCTGAAACTGATCGAGCAGGGACTGGGGTCCGGTGACCCGCTTGAACGCCTCGGCGCCCTCGAGGCCTTGCAGGACGTGGGCCTCAGGGACCGTGCCGCGGCGTTCCCGCTCCTGGAGGACGATCTGCTGGCCGTGCGCATCGAGGCGGCGCGCGTGCTCGCGCCCTTCCTGAGGGCGGCGCGCCTGCCGGAGGCCTATCAGGCCATGCTCGAGAAGGGCATCGAGGAATACATCTCGGTGCAGGCGTTCAATGCCGAACGTCCCGAGACGCGTCTCAACCTGGGGGCGCTCTACGCCGAGACCGGAAGGGTCCGGGAGGCCGAACTCGCATACCGGCAGGCCCTGCGCCTGCAGCCCCATTTCATCCCCGCGCGCGTCAATCTGGTCCAGTTGCTGAGCGAGAACGGGCGCGAGGCCGATGCGGCCACCGTGCTCGAAGCGGGCATGGCGCTCGATCCGGGTGACGCGTCACTGCAGCACACGATGGGCCTGTCCCTGGTCCGCCGCAAACGGCAGGATGAGGCCCTGGAGCACCTGGCGGCCGCGGCGCGGGCGGCGCCCGAAGTGTCCCGCTACGCCTATGTCTATGGTGTCGCCCTGGTCTCCGGCGGCGATCGGGACGCCGGTCTGAAGGTCCTGGCGGAGGCGCAGCGTCGTCATCCCGGCGACACCGACATCCTGCTTGCACTGGTGTCCTATCATCGCGACGCGGGCCACAGAAAAGAGGCGCTTGAATATGCCCGACTCCTGCGGGCACTCACGCCGGGAGATCCCGATCTCGAGCGCCTGATCGGTGAACTGGAGGGAGGTGAGTAAGCGCGAGGATAGGATTAGCTAGCGTCTTTGTGCCACGCCGATTGCCCGTCCGTGTCACACGGCGAAGAGCAATGCCTAAGCCAGTCGGCAGAGAAGCGCGGTATGTCCCTCACCAATATCGTCCAGTTCCCTGTCGACTACCAGGCCGGCGTTTTTTATCAGTGCCTTCATGTCACCCGAATGGTACATGCGGCTCTTGCCGTTCGCGATACTCGTGAAATATAGCGAGATTGCGTTGAGGCTGAATCGGGCGGCGTCGAATTTCTGTCGGTCCCAGAACAGCTCGGTTATGTACAACACGGTGTGGGTGTCCATAACCGAGACGGTATTTCTCAGGATCTGCAAGATTTCCTGTTCGGAAAAGCAGTCGAGAAACTGGCTCATCCAAATGACATCGGCGCCTTTGTAATATGGCTGATCATCCTCGAGCACATCGATTACATAGGTATTGACGCGATCGATATATCCCTCGGCAGCGAGGTTTTTTCGGGCGACCTCTAATTGCCCGGGAAGATCCATAATAGTTACGCGCACCTGAGAATCGTAAGCCAGGCATTGTTGTGCCCATCGGCCGGTATTCCCTCCAATATCCAGTATTTCCCTGACGGGATCCGAGAACACTATCGGCAGCATTTGCGCGAACACGCGATCGGAATAGAAATGATCGAATGCGAACCAGCTATCTGACGCGGAATCGGGAAGGCGCGTCAAGCCATCATACAGTTTATCCCAATCACCAAAGGCGATCAGCCCGCGTGGCTTACCGTCCCGAACGGACTCTATCAGGGCGCCCAGCGCCTGGTAACAGACATCGCGGGTAAAATTCATGTTTACCCTGGTCATCTCGTCATTGAGTATGAAGTAACCGGTTTTGGTCAGGACATAAACCCCCTCCGACTCCGCTACCAGACCGATATCAACGGCGAAATCCAATAGAACACTTGTTCCGTATTCTGAGAGTCCGACCTGGTCGGCAAGCCGTGCCCTATCGATGCCTGCCTCTCCGGCCGCCTCGATGCACGCGAGAAGACCCAAGTCACGCATCGCTATGGTGGCTTGAAAGGCAAAAGGTGCGAAGGCAATCCACTGAGCCAGCGACTTTGCCTCCAAGGCGCTACATTGCTCCGGTCCGATTCCGATTTTCATACTGAGCACACCCGTATGTGCCGGACGTCTATTCGAGGCTGGTTACAACCGCCGAGTCCTTTTGACCGGGGTCTGTAAGCCAATTCCATGTTACTCACCTGTTCATCCACCCTGCGCCATCGTGACGGAACCCTCCCTGCCATCAATCGAAGGTCTGTGGACTCCGATGTTCCACGTCGCGATCCGACATGTATCCAATGCTGCCGGGAAGCCGTTCTCATTAATTTTTGGGTCTACTATAGAAAACGTATATTTAACAATATGTTAAATACTGCTTGGTGCGGGAGGCTTCTTTGCTTACCCCTGTCGCAGCCGTATTGTACAATCTCCCCGTGGCTGTATTGTCGATGGAGCCCAATATGATAGATGAGCTGAAATCGCTGCTGGTGTCTGAACTCAATCTTGAAGATATATCACCTGATGATATTGATCCGGATGCCCCATTGTTCCGCGATGGTCTTGGCCTTGATTCTATCGACGCGCTGGAACTGGCGGTTCTGCTTGACAAGAAATACGGCGTCAAGATCAAGTCATCCGACGAACGAAACCAGGAGATTTTCGCGTCCCTGGCCTCACTCGCTGCGTACATCGAAGGCAATCGCACCAGATAGAACTTCAGTATGTTAAAGCCGATCGTGAAAGCGACCTGGCTTGGTCTGCTTGTTGTTGGATATCCCATTGTTATCTATATGCTTTTGGCCCACCAGGTCGCATGGCTCGGTGCCCTCCTGGTTTTCGGTGTGCTTGCCTGGAAACTTCGATATCAGGAGCGTTGGCTTCTGACGGTTATTATTTTTTTAATCAGCGCCTCTATATTGGGTTGGTTATACGGGCTGGAAGCAATACTAAAACTGTCTCCGCTGCTTGTTTATTCCAGTCTGTTCTACATTTTTTTTCGGAGCCTGAAGGGAACTTCTCTGATAGAACGATTCGCTCGCCTGGATTTTCAGGATGAATTTCCACTTGGTATTGCGGATTATTGCAGAAAGCTGACGATTGTCTGGACACTTTTTTTCGCCGCCAATATCGCGTGGTGCGTATGGCTCGCCATTCGGGGAGACGACGCTACGTGGGTACTATACAACAGCCTGATTGTGTATCTGCTCATTGGTGCGTTAATGCTGGGTGAATACTTCTGGCGGCGAATCGCGTTCCCTGGGCTGGAAATCCCGCCGCTCTCTAAGACTGTTCGGAATATCATTAACAAAGGTCATCAGATTTGGGAACAAGAAAGGCGTGACGATGCGTAACACGCATCGTAAACGCTGTCTGTGTTTTACTTCCAGTGAGGCGAAGCCACTGGCTTGTTTGGCAGGGAAACCAATTACAGTTGGCCAGTTTCGCACGGATGTCATCCGACTGTCTGCGCAGATACGGCGCAGTGGCGATATCCTGCTCAGTTGTCCCGGTCGTTATGCGTTCAGCGTTGGTATGTTGGCAGCGTGGCTGAGCGGAAAGTCAGTACTGTTACCGCCGAATTTCCTCGATGAGACCCTGCGAGACATCCGAGACCGATTTGAAATTGCCTTGGAATGCGATGCTGGCTGGGGGCGGCGTTTGCCGGGGTATACCGACGCTATGGGGCACGGTTGCTGGGAGCCGATAGTGACAGGTGATCTGCAAGCCGTAAAGCTGTTTACCTCGGGATCTTCAGGTGAACCAAGAATCGTCACTAAGTCCCTCGCGAACCTATTGAATGAAGCTGATGCCGTTGCCTCGGAGTTCGAATGGCCTGCGGGTCCGGTAGTAGCTACAGTTCCGCCCCAGCACCTCTATGGGCTGACATTCTCGGTTTTACTACCGTGGGTAACGGGCAACGCATGGGTAGATGAAATGCCACAATATCCACGCGATATCTATCAGGTCTTTCAGCGCAGTGGGGGGAGAATATTTATCAGCGTTCCTGTCCAGTACCAGGCGATGTTGGCATGCGGCGATGTGCCACGAGGCATATTCTGTGTGTCGGCTGCAGCGAAGTTGCCTCGCAGTCTGGCTCAACAATGGCAGCAACGATTTGGGAACGCTATTCTTGAAATATATGGATCCACGGAAACAGGTGTGATCGGCTACCGACAGAAGACATCTGTCGAGACCTGGCAACCATTTCCCCAGGTGAAGTTGTCTGTAGAGAGGAATTTGCTGAAGGTACAATCCCCATTTATGGGGGATGGGACGCCCGCGGAGTTCCTGACTGCCGACCGCGTCGCTTTACGGGAAGGGGGACGGTTCCTGCTTCTGGGTCGCTCGGATACCATTGTCAAGATCGCAGGGAAGCGTGTGTCCCTGACGTTCATTGAGGACTCCATCCTCTCTTATCCCGGTATCGTGGAAGCGGCGGTAATCGCCGTACCCGCCGGGGGACTCGTCCGTGACGTAGCGATCTGGGCCGTCATCGTTTCGAAAGAAGATCAACTGCTGTCGACTCGGAAACTGCAGTCGTATCTACGAAGCAGGCTAGACGGCGTAGAGGTTCCTAGGCGTATCCTTGTGGTTGACCACCTGCCGCGCACGCCTACTGGCAAACTACCGCGCCGGTCAATCCTTGAGTTGTTTGAAGACCATGACCGTGCCCGTATACAGGTTTGACGAAATACGTCGGTCCAGTGATGGCAATACCATATCCTGTCGCTATGTCGTAACCGAGGACAAACCTTTTTTCAGCGGGCATTTCCCAGGTAATCCCATCATGCCGGCAGTTTCGCAGATAGAGATGCTTAGGGCGGTGATGCAACTGCAACCGGACTGGAACTCGGTCATCGCAGGTGGGGCAGGGCTGAAGTTTACCGGCCTTGTTCAGCCAGGCGACACCCTTGCTATCCGGATTCATCGAACCCGGTCCAGTGAAATACGCTTCAGTATTGAGAAAGATGCCACCATGGTGTCCAAGGGTACCCTAAGCCTGGCAGGAGGCTCGAATGCCTGAAAGGGTTTGCGGGCTGGTCCCTGTCTACAACAATCCCTTGACGATCAAGAACGTAGTCGAGCGGCTGCGTCGGTCTTTCGAATATGTCATCGTGATCGATGATGGTAGCGATTATGCGACGGCATCCCTTATCGACCAATTGGCAAATCGAGACCGGGGACATATTCACGTACAGCATTTCTCTGTCAATCGCGGTAAAGGTGCGGCGGTAAAGGCTGGTCTAAAGAAAGCCCTGGACCTCGGCTTCAGCCATGCACTGCAGATTGATGCGGATGGTCAGCACGATCTGGATGACGTGCCCAGATTCCTGCAGAGTATGCGAGATACGCCGGAAGCGATGATACTCGGTGCACCGGAATTCGGGGAAGACATTCCGGCGATTCGCAAACATGGCCGCAAGCTCACCAAGCTGATAATCGCCATCGAGGCTGGTACGCGCACATTGCCTGATGCTATGTGCGGCTTTCGAGTTTATCCGGTCGCCGCCATTTGTGCCTTGCATACACTGTGTTCTAGGATGTGTTTCGATCCCGAGATTCTAATCAGAGCATATTGGGCGGGTATACCGGTACGGACCGTATCCACACGTGTACGATACCTGTCCGCCGACGAGGGAGGAGTGTCTCATTTTCGAGGTGTCCACGATAATATTCTCAATGTCAGTTTACATGCCTGGTTGGTATTGCAGGCACCTTTTCGTGGGCTGCTGCGACACGTAAAGATGTCGAATTTATGAACGATTGGATCAAGGTCAGGGAGAGGGGAACGTCCTGGACCATAAAGCTGATGATCCTGTTGTGTCGGCGGCCGCATCGCTGGCTGGTCAATCTGCTTCTGTATCCGATCACTGCCTATTTCTTCATTACCGGGCGCGCAGCGCATAAGGCAAGCGCTCATTTTTTCACCCTGGCAAAGGGGCATGCTCGTTGGCTGGACTACTATCGCCAGCTACTGTGTTTTGCTCGTTGTCTGGTCGATCGTGTTGTAATCCTTAGCGGTGACGCGGATCAGTTCGAGGTACGCTCAATTGGACGTGAATCACTCATGGAAGCCCTGCGAGAAGGGCGCGGAGTAATCATGCTGGGTTCGCACTTGGGTAGCTTTGAGGCCAGCAAGCTGTTCGCCTGGGAGACAATGAACATTGAAATTCACATCGTCGCGTATTTCGCCGGCTCGACTAAAATCCGCAGTGCGTTGGATGGGGTCAACCCGAAAATTCAGCACAGTTTCATAGACCCTACGAATCCAGATGCGGTTTTTCAGATGCGCGATGTCATCGACAACGGTGGCATTCTTGCGATACTCGGAGATCGTACGGGAATTGGCGAAAAGAAGGTAATAGTTAACTTTATGGGTGAACCGGCATTCCTGCCAACAGGCCCCTATTATCTGGCCTCCATATTACGCTGCCCGGTTTTCTGTTTCTTTGGCATGCGTGTTGATCAATGTATATATGAGACCCATGCAACCAAACTTGCCTGCCGTATCGTATTGGAACGGGGCAAGCGCGAACAGCAGGTGCAGATATATGCGCAACGCTATGCAGATATACTAGCGGCTATGGCGCGTAGGTATCCCTACAATTGGTTTAATTTTTTCGAGTTTTGGAAGTAGATGCCGATATCGGAACATGGCTGTTATCGTCCACTATGAAATTCCTTTTCATGACATTGACAGCCTTGGCATCGTCTGGCATGGACACTATTACAAGTATTTTGAGCTCGCCAGAACTGCGTTGTACCGCTCACTGAGTTTGGATGTCGACGACATCGATAGTGTTGGACTTGTCTTTCCGGTAATAGAGTCCCGTTGCCGTTATAGAGAGTCGCTCAGGTACGGACAAAAAGTCGAAATAGGGGCTCGTTTTCGCGAATGGGAGTATTATATCCTCATAGAATACGAGATTCATGAAATCGAATCAGGCAAGCGGGCTGCTTATGGCTTCACCAAACAGGTAGTATGCGACCGGAATGGAAAGTTGCAACAGCACGTACCGGAAAATATCGTTGGAACTATTTCAGGTCATGTTTCGAAAGCGATGGGGAACACGGCTTAGCCTGTTACCGTTCGTATTGGTGGCGATGCTGAATCATTTGCAGGCCGCATCGCCGGACTCGCTTGTTGACGTACTCGAGCGCATGCGCATTCAAGAGACTCAACATTTCAGGTACCGGGAAATACGGATGATGCGAATGCTGGTTGATCCATCGAAAGCCATGGGAGATATGTATATCTCGCCGCATCGTTTGGTGATATCGCAGCAATCGCCGAGATTGACGACTACCGCAATCTCAGCAGAGCGAATGCTTTATATTGACGACGATCAGGAGATTTATCGTAGTCTGAAACTGGAGCGACCATTTGCAGTTCCGGGAATGGAACCATTTATGTGGCTGGTTTTCGGCTCTGGTGGACTTGCGGATCTGGAGAAGGAGTATAAAATCGAATTCAATACGGGGGGGCAGCGCTGGAGATTGCAACTCACGCCACATAACTACGGGGAGCATGATATCGCCCGATTTTGGGTGTCTGGTAACACAGGTCTTGGACCAGACAATCTTCTTCTGGAATATGCGGACGGCGATCGTTCAGAATGGCAATTATTAGTGCAGTCGCGGGGGGGCGCAGCCGAACAGGAAATGCGTCGTACACTTGATCAACTGAGAAACTGCCAGATTCCACTCGATTGTGGTTAGTTAAGGCGATTGCCGGAAAATGGCATACCAGATCGCGCCGGATTTTCGTTCGTCATCAAGACGCGACAACAGGCGCATAGTCGAACTATGTCACTGTTGTCGCAACACAGAGGACGGACGAAAAGACAAGCAGGGTGGTATGTCATTTGACAGAAATCGCCTAATGACATTGGCTAGGATAATTCCATTGTGCTAATCGACGATGATTCGTTGGCCTTTGGCGGATTTGGAATCATATGTACCGTTGATTGACAGCACGATTGATCTCTGAGCTAGCAACTTTTGCCTGTCAGGGGTGGTAAGCCTCAGACCATATCGCGGGTTTCTCCACCCATATTCAATTTGTCCCGCCTCTGCATCAGGAGTCATTTTGCGTCGCTGGTGATATCTGGCACGGGGCACTGGACAAGATTGCCAACTGGTCATCATGACAAGGGCCTGGGTTTTTCTGTTTTTAACTGTCGGACTTGCCGTAACAGCAGTTCTGCGGACGAACATGCGCACCGACATCGGTGACTTCTTTTACCCTGGAGGATCTGAAGATCCCGGCTACTTAGTGACCCTCCAACAGTCCGATGAACTGGAACGAAGGTACCTTGTCAGTATTGGCCACCCTGATGTCGACGTGGCTGCTTCTCGTAAGTTTCTGGAAGAACTACAGAATTCGTTGGCACAATCGGGGCTGGTCCAGCACATCTGGACCGAGCCGCTTGGTCAGGCCGACGTTAGACAGCTACTGCGCTTTTATGCGCCCCACCAGCAGCATTTGTATTCGTTGGAGCCCGAACGAGAGATTACTCGGTTACTCGATCCGGAGGGTATGGCTTTACAGGCGACTATGATACGGGAGGCATTGCTGGGACCCGATCCGTCTCTGGCCAAGTCTCTGCTGCGTGACGACCCCATGTTGCTGACACTTAGTTGGTTTAGAAAGGTCGGTGAGATGTACAAACAACCGGAACCAGATCCGACTTATAGTGCGTTTTTCCTGGAGACACGCGATGCTGGCCTGGATACCGCAGCCCAGCAGAGGTTCATTCGAACACTGGTAGAAACATTCAACGGGTTGAATGCAGGATTTGGCAAGAGTTTCACGCTGGAATTCACTGGCGTTCCGGTGTTTGCCACTAGTATTCACGAGCAGGTCAGGCGCGATGTCAACCGCATTGGTACATTATCTATCGGGCTTGTTGTCCTGTTGTCCTGGCTTGTGTTCCGGTCGCTCCGCGCACTCATATGTATCTGCATCATGCTGTTTGCCTCGGCAAGTATCGCGATCCTGTCTACTCAGTTGGTATACGGCTATTTGCACGGCCTGACCCTGGCGCTCGGGGCTACATTGATTGGCGTCAGTGTTGACTATTTCATTCACGGTATGGTGAATTCGGGGGATCGAGCCGGCACCGACAGGCAACAAGCTATTCGTCGTATCTGGCCGGCACTTCTGCTTGGGGGAACGACTACACTCATTGGTTACACGGCACTGAGCTTTAGCGGCTTCCCCGGCCTGCAGCAGGTTGCCGTGTTCACCAGCAGTGGAATCATCGCCGCGTTGGTTATCACCCGTTTCATGCTGTCTGACTTGATGAGCCTGTTCCGCGTGCAGGTACGTCCGCGGGTCCATCTGTCTTGGTTGCTTTCCATCGGCATCAGTACACAATCGCGCGTCCTGATCCTTGCGGTAGTGGCGTGCGTTCAACTCATATACGGCTCAAGGATGCACTGGGATGACGACCTGAGTGGTCTTGCGCCAACACTGGAGCGACTCGCGGATACGGACCGCTCGATACGCGCGCGCTTTTCCAGTATCGAGCCGGGTCGTTTTATCATCGTATCCGGAGACGACATGGAATCCACACTGCGAGTGGCCGAAGTCGTTCAGCGCCGACTGGCTATCCTGATGCAGGAGGGCAAACTGGACCTGTATTACCCACTGTTTCCATGGATTGCTTCGATGGATATTCAATCTCGTAACGTAAAGGCGTGGAACGACGCAGTCAATGCGGATGTTCAGGAGCAATGGGATAGGGTATTGCTTGATAAAGGACTTAGCGCCGAGAGCTTTCCCGGGCTAAGCTCTCAAAACAAGCCTTTCCTTGATCCTGAACGGGCATTGACCTCGCCTGTCGCTACACTGCTTTCCACGCAGTTTATCGCGAAACCCGACGGTGTAGCAGCCGTCATTTGGTTGGGAAGGCACGTGCCGCAGGCCCTGCAAGACGCGTTACGACCTATTCAAGGGGCCCGCTATTTCAGTCAAAAGGATAACATTCAGCAGTTGTCGCGGGAATATCGAAAAAAGGCCCAGACGATGTTGATATGGGGAGTACTAGTTATCCTGATCCTATTAGCCGTGCGTTACAGATCCCTCAAGATCTCCGTATTGGCCCTTGCTCCAGCGACTCTGTCTATCATGATGATAGTGGCGGCATGGGGAATGTTCGGGGTTTCCGTTGGGATACTGCACCTGATTGGTCTGCTTCTAACGGCTGCAGTATGCGTGGACTACGGCATATTCTTTTTAGAGAATAGAAGTGGTGACATAAAGGTAACTTTTCAGGCAATCACTATTTCTGCATTTACCACGGCAGCGGCGTTCGGAAGTCTGGGTGTCGCCGAAAACCCGGCCCTGCATGCCCTTGCCGGGACGGTTGGCCCGGGTGCGTTGGCTGGTTTCTTGTTGTGTCCGATCATGCTTGGACGCCCCGGCAGGGGAATACGAGACTTGAACCTGGTATGAACGGAAGCGTAATGAATCCCGAATCTGTTGGGAGCGCAGTCCAGCCACTACCCGTCACTGCTTGCTCAACCTACAGCGCCTGCGGTCTTGGTACAGGGCGTCTGTACGAAGCCCTGCTTAACGGAGAACACTGCCTGCACTCTCCGCGTTTGTTTGAAATCGATTTCCCTGCCTGGTGCGGTGAGATCGTGGATGATCACCTCCCGAAAGTGAGCCCGTCGCTACAGGAATATTCCACGCGGAATGCGCGTATTGCGCTGGCAGCTCTAGACCATCCCGAAGATGGCTTGCGCGATGCCGTGAAACGGGCCATCGACCGCTATGGAGCGCATCGGGTTGGAATCATCCTGGGAACCAGTACCTCTGGAATCTATGAGACGGAGAATTTCTACAATGACCTGGAGGAGCAAGGGGTAACGGTATCATTCCACCTTACCCGTCAGCATTTGTGGGTGGCGACAGCACGCTTTTTGAAGTCAGAGCTCGGTCTGGAGGGACCCTGCTACGCGATCTCGACTGCCTGTTCCTCGAGCAGCAAGGCATTGGCGAGTTCCCAACGTTTGATAACGGCTGGCGTGTGTGACGCGGTATTGACCGGTGGCGTTGACTCTCTTTGCCGCATGACGATGTATGGATTCAAGAGTCTAGAGATCATGTCGGAACAGCCCTGCAAACCGCTGGATGCCACTCGCAATGGCATTAGCCTGGGCGAAGGAGCAGGCCTGTTGCTAGTAGAGAAACCCGATGATGTATTTTCTGACTGTGTCCATTTGCTGGGGTGCGGTGAATCTTCTGATGCTCACCACATGACTGCACCACACCCGCAAGGCAAGGGCGCCATCATCGCAATGCGAGCGGCACTTACCCAAGCCGGCATTGCCGAACAGCAAATTGATTATGTGAACCTGCATGCCACCGGAACCGTTCTCAATGACAGCGCGGAAATGCGCGCAGTTGAACAGGTATTCGGAACCAACACGCATTGTGGTGGTACCAAAGGGTTGATAGGGCATACGCTTGGGGCTGCTGGTGGTATCGAAACCATCATAACCTGGCTTGCTCTCAAGAATCGATTCAGGCCTGGCACCTGTAACCTGAAGCAGGTCGATCCGTCATTTCATTGCGCGGTCGTCCGCGATAGTGAGACGGATGTTCCGGTTGCCTTTACGATGAATAATAATTTCGGTTTTGGTGGAAACAACACGGCCGTGGTACTGGGCTGGCCGCATGACTGACACTGCCATGTCATCTGCATCGGTGGCCGTTCTTGGTAGTGGGGTATGTATCCCAGAGAGGGAAGTCGCGGACAGACTCGGATTCGCAGGCACGGAACTAGACACATCGCTTCTGCCGCCCATGGTGCGACGTCGCACCAGCATTGCAACACGAGTGGCCATTACCGCCGCGGAACGCGCCTGCGCAGCAGCCAGAAGCAGCCGAAAATTGCCGGCAATATTTGTTTCCTCCGCCGGAGAATCGGAAGTTGCAGATTCGCTCTGCCGTTCAATCGCGCGGCACGAGTTTCCGCTATCACCTACGCTATTCCAC
Source organism: Gammaproteobacteria bacterium (assembly GCA_022340215.1). NCBI lineage: Bacteria > Pseudomonadati > Pseudomonadota > Gammaproteobacteria > Gammaproteobacteria bacterium. Next base: position 2,984 of record JAJDOJ010000074.1, on the reverse strand, counting down.
AATTCAGTACATAACACCGCAGCAGGTTATTGGAGTATGGTGACGGATAGTATGGCTTCGATGCAGGCAATGGCCGCATTGGAAGACGGATTCGCGCTTGGGCTGCTCGAAGCCTGGTGTCAGCTGCGTACAGTCGCGGACAGGGTATTGCTCGTAGTCTTCGACGAGGCCATGCCGGCACAACTGTTGCCCGATAACTCTTGGGAGACCTGCGCGTTTGCACTGGCGCTGGGTCGGAATGAACGCAATCGTCCACTGATAGGCCGGCCCTACCGGCATTCGGTGCCCGACTCTGCCCCGTTTGACAGAGATTTTCTGGAAAGTAACCCTGCAATGCTCGCGCTGCCATTGTTTCGGTCCTTGCGAGAAACCGAAGCCGGGCATCGGCAAATTGCTCTGTCTTCTGGATACCGTCCATGGACGGTCGATTTGGAAATGCCATGACATCGGTCATGCAAAGCGGGTTTGAACACCTGCTTCCGCACCGACCACCTATGCTGATGCTTACTCGCTTGCTGGCGCAAGATGTCAGCAACGCGCACTGTACCAGCGTGATCGATGCTAGAAACCCCCTGGTGCACAACGGACTGTTTCCCGCCACTGGAGGTATAGAGCTACTGGCGCAGGCTGCTGGTGTTCTGATTCGGGCGCATGTATCCGGGAGTCCGACGCGCCAGGGCGTTATTGTTCAGATTAAGTCCTTCCGGATCGAGCAAGTTCGCATACCCGTTGGAACGGAGCTGCATATTCACGCCCACTATGTCGCCGGGAATACCGAAGCGGCTATATTCGAAGGTAGGGTGGTATTCGGTGAGAGATGCTTTTTTGCAGGTACTCTGATGGTTGCGCTTCTTGAAGGTGGGTTCGGGTGACACGCAAGGCGCTCGTTACAGGTGGTAGCGGTGGAATTGGTGGTGCAGTCGCCGAGCGCCTGGCTGCGGAGGGTATGCAGGTATGGGTTCAATATCTTAGCAACCCCGATGGTGCAAGGCGGGTTAAGGACAGAATTGCTGAAAATGGTGGATTCGGGGCAATGATCTGCTTTGATGTTGCCGATCCATTGCAAAGCCGGGAAGTGCTGGATTTACTGATTGCAGGCGAAGGAACGATGGATGTCATCGTGCACTGTGCGGGTATCACTGCGGATGCACCGTTTCCCGGTATGGAAGTTGATCAGTGGCGGCGTGTCATTGATACCAGTCTTCATGGTTTTTTTAATGTAACCAGACCACTGATCATGCCTATGATTCGCCAGCGATGGGGACGTATCGTCAGTATGTCGTCCATTTCCGCTCTTCATGGAAACCGTGGACAGGCGAACTACGCCGCGGCAAAGGCAGGACTCATCGGTGCCACTCGCTCATTGGCAAGAGAGGTAGCGAGCCGGGGTATCTGTGTGAACGCAGTAGCTCCCGGGTTTGTGGAAACCGGGATGACCAAAGATATTCCGGCCAGCCTTGTAAAGCAAGTTGTCCCGATGAAGCGTGCCGGCAGTCCCGCGGAGATTGCGTCGGTAGTGGCCTTCCTTTGCTCGGATGAAGCTTCGTACATGACTGGAGATGTTCTCAATGTGTCGGGAGGTATTGTCTGATGCCCGCGCAGGAATGGGAAGTCATTGTTGCCGGATCAGGACCTGCCGGTTCTACGGCTGCTGCATTACTGGCGCAGGAAGGCCACAGCGTGCTGATCATCGAACGGGAAAGGCATCCGCGCTTTCACATTGGTGAGTCAATGCTGCCGATGAGTACGCCTGTGTTCGATCGTTTGGGAATCGAGTGGGACGAAAGGGAATATCTCCACAAGAACGGCGCGGTGTTCATCGATGAGAGTCACGGGAGAGAAGTTCGGTTCTGTCTGAATACTTGCTACCAGCCTTACCAGGTGGAGCGTTCCCGCTTCGATCATATGCTGGTTAACAATGCTGAGCGTTACGGCGCTACCCTGCACCAGGAAGAGTCGGTAAAGACCGTATATGTTGAAGATAACGGTGTGCAGGTGACGTCGAATCGGAATTCCTACCGAGCCAGGTATCTTATTGATGCAACCGGACGTGCGACCTTGATGGGAAGAAAACGATCAGGTATCGAACGCATCGAAAATCTCGGACGCTTTGCACTATATACACACTTTCAAAATGTAGACTCTCCGACCGCCCGGAAGCTGTACGCATCCGGGGATATCAAGGTCCTGATGGTGGATGTTGGTTGGGTCTGGATCATACCGCTTGTTGGAAATCGCCTGAGTGTTGGACTCGTGGTGCAGAAGCTCACCGAAAAATCACAGCATGGGGAGGCGCTCTTCGAGCGATATATAAATGCTTCCCCGACACTAACTGATCTGCTGATCGGCGCTGAGCAGGAGCGGTCAGTGCGGGCAGAGGCTGATTTCAGCTTCACCAATACGCAACGATACGGTCAACGATTTGTGTGTTGTGGCGACGCCGCCGGCTTTCTTGATCCCATTTTTTCCTCTGGTGTTTTTCTGGCGGTCACAAGTGCGCAGAGAGTTGCCGATCGGCTGCATACGGCGCTGGTCAGTGGTACTGAGGGCGATTCGGCACTACATAGTGGAGACGATGAAGCATACACCCTTGGCTTTCGTTCCATGCAGCTTTTCGTTGAACGCTTCTATCATTTTGGTATGGTGCACAATCTTTTCTTCGAGGCTGATCGCAGCGAGAGTGTAGTCAAGGATATTGCGGCTTTGTTGTCTGGCGATTTGTGGGCCGGAAGGAATGAATTTCAGCGCATGTTGCTGGAAGGTCGGCAGAATAAAAAAGCCGGGTTATAAAGAGCCTGACATCCTGCCGCGGAGCTGGCCGAACGCCTGAGGAATCCATTTGATTAGGCGATTTCTGTCAAATGACATACCATCCTGCTTGTCTTTGTCGTCCGTCCTCTGTGTTGCGACAACCGTTACATAGTTCGACTATGCGCCTGTTGTCGCGCCTTGATGACGAACGATCCCGGCGCTGCGCTGTCCCT
>JAJDOJ010000073.1 GCA_022340215.1 Gammaproteobacteria bacterium | reverse complement strand
AGGCGATTTCTGTCAAATGACATACCACCCTGCTTGTCTTTTCGTCCGTCCTCTGTGTTGCGACAACCGTTGCATAGTTCGACTATGCGCCGGTTGTCGCGCCTGGATGACGAACGATCCCGGCGCGGCGCTGTCCCTGCTTTGCTTGGGCACCGGTCTTGGGCTTCCTGCCCAAGCCGTTCACTGCTTCGCAGTTCACCCGGCGCGATCTGGTATGCCATTTTCCGGCAATCGCCTTATGTGTCGCCAGATTTCACGATCCGCCTTCGGCGGTCATCGGGGACCCGCGAACGAGCGCGGCAATGCGTGGTGCCGAGAGAGGGATTTCGTCAAACCGGAACCAGGTTCACAGGCAGGTCTTCCCGGCGCGACATCTCCTCAAAGCGCCCACGCGGCAGGGAGATCTCCAGTTCCCAGCCTCCGTCGTCCCCGGGCCGTTCGCTCACCACCGCACCCAGTTCGAACAGGCGCGCCCGAAGACGCGCGGACCCGGGACGCAGCCGCAGCAGACCGCGCACGGTCTCGCCCAGGAACCGCTCTGACAGGGCATCGTGAAGCAACTGGATACCACCCCCGGTCTGGGCCGAAAGCCAGATCCGGGAGACCCGCCCCTGCTCGTCCCGCTGCACCCGCGGTTCCAGCGCCGCCGCGTCGATCTTGTTGAAAAGCACGATCCGCGGGACGTCGACGGCGCCGATCTCCTCCAGTACGGCATCGACCTGGGCGATGCACTCGTCGGCCCGATCGTCGTTCACGTCCACGACGTGCAGCAGCAGATCCGCCTCGCGCGTCTCGCGCAGGGTGGCGTGAAACGCCTCGACCAGATCATGGGGAAGCCTGCGGATGAATCCCACCGTATCGGCCAACACCACAACGCCGCCGCGGGCCAGTTCGTAGCGGCGCAGCGTGGGGTCCAGGGTTGCAAAGAGCTGGTCGGCGGCATAGACCTCGGCCCCGGTCAGCCGGTTGAAGAGCGTGGACTTGCCCGCGTTGGTGTATCCCACCAGCGCGACGGTCGGCACCGCGGCTTTGCCACGCGCCTGACGACCCTGATCGCGCCGCGTCCTGACCTGCTCCAGACGCTTGCGGATCTGCTTGATACGCCGACCGATCAGGCGACGGTCCGATTCGAGCTGCTTCTCGCCTGGACCGCGCAAACCGATACCGCCCTTCTGCCGCTCCAGATGTGTCCATCCCCGCACCAGGCGTGTCGAGAGATAACTGAGCTGGGCAAGTTCGACCTGCAATTTACCTTCATGCGATCGCGCCCGCTGCGCGAAGATATCCAGGATCAGTTCCGTGCGGTCTATGACGCGGCACTTGCAGAACAGTTCGAGGCCACGAACCTGGCTGGGCGTCAGCAAATGGTCGAAGATGATCACGTCGGCATTGGTGGTGTCGGCCGCATCGCGAATCTCGGCGGCCTTGCCCATTCCGACGAACCGGCCCGGATCGGGGATCCTGCGCGAGCCCGTGATCAGCGCGACGCATCTTACCCCGGCGGATTCGACCAGATCGAAAAACTCACCGGGGTCGCCGCTCTCGGGCCCTTGGGTGAATTCGAGGTGAACCAGCGCGGCGTTCTCGCCGCGACGATGGCGTTCAAACAAAACAATTCCCTTTCGACTTCAAGGACTAACTCTCCTCCTCTTCGGGTTTTTCTTCCATGTAGGGAAGCTTGACGTTGCGCGAGGGTACGACGGTTGAAATGGCGTGCTTGTAGACCATCTGATTAACGCTGTTCTTCAGCAGCACCACGAACTGATCGAACGAATCGATCTGTCCCTGCAGCTTGATCCCGTTCACCAGATAAATCGCCACGGGCACGCGTTCCTTGCGCAGCAAGTTGAGGAAAGGTTCTTGCAGCGTCTGCCCTTTTGCCATTATGTCGCTCCGGTTGTTGTTATGCCAGGGGTATCCCACCCGAGTTAAATCGAAAGATTATACTACTCAGTCACCTAATTTCAGCCACTTAAGTGTAGCTCAAATGCGCGCGCGTGGCCCGCAGAATTTTATTCTGCGCCCCCGCGCCGGGTTCGAAGGGGATGAGGTTACGCTCCGATCGCAGCCAGGTCATCTGGCGCTTGGCCAGCTGTCTGGTGGCGATCACGGCACGATCGGCCATCGCATCGTAGTCCAGTACCCCATCCAGATAGTCCCACACCTGCCGGTATCCCACCGCGCGCACCGATGGGAGACCCGTTCCGAGATCGCCGCGGCGGCGGAGCACCCTGACCTCGTCCACGAGGCCTGCGCGAAGCATGCTGCGGAACCGCCCGGCGATCCGCAGCTTCAGGGCGTCGCGGTCCCCGGGGACGAGGCCGAGCTTGATGACGCGGTACGGCAGGGCACCACCCCGTGCCGCCGCATGAAACTCGCTCAGCGGCCGGCCGGTCACCTCGCAGACCTCAAGGGCCCGTTGCAGGCGCTGGGGATCATTCGGGTGTATCCGGGCTGCCGAGACGGGGTCGATTCCGCGCAGGCGCTCGTGCAGGGCCGGCCAGCCGATGCTGCGCGCCTCTGCGAGGATCCGTTCCCTGAGGCCCGGATCGGCTTGCGGCAGCTCGCTCAGTCCCCGTTCGAGCGCGCGGAAATAGAGCATGGTGCCACCAACCAGTACCGGAACGGCACCGGCCGCCACTACCGCCGCCATTTCCCGCAAGGCATCCTCGCGGAAACAGGCGGCGGAGTATGGCTGCGCCGGATCGACGATATCGATCAGGCGGTGCGGTGCCTTGCCCAGGATCTCCGGCCCGGGCTTGGCGGTGCCGATGTCCATGCCCCGATACACCATGGCCGAGTCGACGCTGATTATACCGCAAGGCACCCGACCCGCCAGCTCGACCGCCAGCTCGGTCTTTCCGCTGGCGGTCGGCCCCATGACGAAGATGGCCGGGGGCAGATCCCGCGGATCGGACGCCATTCCCGGGCTACCGGCCTCTGAGGAACAGCCGGTCAAGCTCGTGCATGCTGAGCTGCGTCCAGGTGGGCCGCCCGTGGTTGCATTGTCCGGAGCGTTCGGTGCGCTCCATGTCGCGCAGCAGGGCGTTCATCTCCGGCAGGGTCAGCCGTCGGTTGGCACGCACCGAGCCATGGCACGCCATGCCGGCCAGCACCTCGTCGACGGACGCCTCGACCCGGGTGCTGCGCCCATGCTCGACGAGGTCCGAGAGGACGTCCCGAACCAGTGCCTGCGCGTCCCCGTCCCGCAGGACCTCCGGGACACCACGAATCGCCACGGTCTCCGGGCCGATGCGGTGGACATCCAGACCCATGCGTCGCAATGCGTCCGTGTGTCCCTCGAGGGTCTCCGCCTCCTTCGGACTGACCGACACGGTCTCGGGAACCAGCATCGGCTGCGAGCGGATGCCCGAATCGTGGAAGTCCGACTTCAGGCGCTCATAGGTCACACGCTCGTGCGCGGCGTGCATGTCGACGATGACCAGGCCGGCGTCATTCTGCGCCAGGATGTAGACCCCGTGCAGTTGCGCGAGCGCGAACCCGAGCGGGGGTGGTGCGGTGTCTTCCTCCACGGCGGTGGCCATCGCGACCGCGGCACCTGCCGCACCCGCGGCCAGTTCCCCCCACCCCGGCGCGCGCTCCGAGACGCGTCCCGCCCCCAGCGGCAGCCCCCGCTGGCTGAATTCCACACCGCCGGCGACACCGACCTTGCCGCTAACGGGACCCGCTTCGACCCGGTTGGGTCCTGATCCCGTTACAGATGCCGGGGAAGACGCTGGCTGATCCGCGGGTCGCAAGGCGGCGATCGCGTTCTTCAGGGTGTGAAACAGGAAATCGTGGACGCTGCGGGTGTCCCTGAAGCGCACCTCGTGTTTGGCCGGGTGGACGTTGGCGTCCACCATTGACGGATCCATCTCCAGGTACAGGACGAAGGCCGGATGACGCCCGTGGAACAGGACATCCGCGTAGGCCTGACGCACGGCGTGGCTGACGACCTTGTCACGGACCGCGCGACCGTTGACGTAGAAATGCTGCAGGTCAGGCTGGGCGCGGGAAAAGGTGGGTTTGCCCATCCATCCGTTGAGCCGGATCCCGGACCGCTCGTGTTCGATGTAGACCGCGCTGTCGGCGAATGCCGTGCCGCAGATCTGCGCCAGGCGCGACTCCCGCGTGCGTGGTTCATCCGCCCGCTTGAGGGACAATACCGGCTTGCGGTTATGATGCAGTTCGAATCCTGCGTCGAAGCGGCTCAGCGCCAGCCGGTTGACCAGCGTCTGCATGTGCCCGAATTCCGTGCGCTCGGTCCGCAGGAATTTTCGCCGCGCCGGAACGTTGTAGAACAGGTCCCGGACCTCGACGGAAGTCCCCTCGGGGTGCGGCGCCGGGACTGGCCTGTCGAACCGCTCGCCGCCGTCTCCCTTCACCCGCCAGCCGTTCGGCTCGCCCTTCGCGCAGGCGGTGAGGGTCAGCCGTGACACCGAGGCGATGCTGGGCAGGGCCTCGCCGCGGAATCCCAGGCTCGAAACCGCCTGCAGGTCATCGAGCGAGGCGATCTTGCTGGTGGCGTGACGGCTCAGCGCCAGGGTCAGCTCCCCGGGCGGGATACCGCCGCCGTTGTCGGTGACGCGCAGGCGGCGCATCCCGCCCTGCTCGACCTCGATATCGATGCGGTCCGCTCCGGCGTCGAGGCTGTTCTCCAGCAGCTCCTTCAAGACCGAAGCAGGCCGTTCGACCACCTCGCCCGCGGCAATCTGGTTGACGAGTTGAGGGGGAAGGGCGCGAATCGTCACGGGCCGGGCCTGTTGGTCTCTTGTCTCGTTACGGGTCCCTGCGAAAGGACGGGCCACTGATCTTCGGGGCCGCCACTGTGACCGAAACCTTCCTCGTCGTACCGAACCGGTGCAGTGACGGCGGGGAACCTCATGTCGTGTGTATCGGGCTTCCACCCCAGAGGAATCGCCCTGACGTCGTGCTCGAAACCCGCTGCCGCCAACGCCGCCCGATAGCCCCTGCCGGCCTCCAGGTCGTACAGGGACCACGCGGTCCCGGAACCTGTCGGCATCGGCTCAGGGGGCCTGCCCGCCCTAAAGATCCCCGTCCCCCGCGCCTTGGCGAGCGCTTCGGTCCGCGTCCAGCCCGAGATGAAGCCCTCGGGCCGGCGTTCCGGCAGCAGATCGCGATAGCGCCGGTACTCATCCGCGGGGAAGTATCGGGCCGCCAGCCTCGCCGCATGCCTCACCGGGCAACAACGTTCCACGTCCACGCCCAGTTCCACACCGGTCGAGACCGCCAGCAGCAGCCGCTGGGCGGCAAAGGAGATGTTGAAACGCAGTCCGGTCCCGTCGAGGCCCGGGCCCAGCCGGGGTTTGCCGAAGTCTCCGATGTCGAATCGAAGCTGCGCTGACGTCGTGGCAAGGTATCCCGCCAGGATCGTGTGCGCCACGGCACGCGCGGCGTCGCCCGGGACCGATCCGGTTCGGCGTGCGGTATCGACGATCCAGACGTGGACCTCGCCGGCCTCGGGTCGACGCGGCAGGAGACCTTCACGGCGGGAGCGCGATAAACGGGACATTTCCAATCGCGAGGCTAGCGCACGGGCACCATGCAGAACGAGGACTCGCCTTTGCTCAGGTATTCCCTACACAAGGCGCCGCACCTCCTCGTTCCCCAGATCCAGTATCGTCGTCACGACGCGAAGCGCCTCGTCGGTGAATGTGTCGAGCGAGTTCCATCGATCCGAACGCTCCAGGATCCTCGACCCGTCGCGCATGGAGACGCGCAGGACATGGGAACCCTCTCCCTCGGCCTCAGGCGGGGCGCGTTCCGCGGTGACGTAGAGCCCGGGCTGCTCGTCCCCATCGATCACCGTGGCCAGGATGAAGGCGTATTCGTGCTCGTCACCCGAGGCCACCTCACCCAACACGACAATGGAATACGGACCGACCTGGAAACGCCGTTTCGGTACCGCGGTCACGATCTTTGGTGTGTGCATGAAATGCGATCCTCAGTCGCTACGGGACGCATCATCGGTCAAATCCGTCGGGCAGACAACGCCTCTGCGGGCATCGAAGACACGGAACGTCAGTCGGGTTACACTCTTTGCGCTACGGGCGGCGGATTGCGACACCGGGCGGGCACGCCCTCGCGGGTTACTCAGCCGGAGCAACCCGTGCTTCCGCGATATCCGATCACGGATCAGAATCAAAATCATGAACGCAAACCCGGTCGCCGTGGCGGCCCGGGGGAACAGCGGACCGGTGTCGCGATCCCGCAGGTCGCTGCAGAGGGGGAACGGAAATGGACGCATACAACACCCACGACATGCGAAACATCGCCTTCGTCGGACATGCCGGTAGCGGCAAGACGACCCTGGTCGAAAGTCTGCTGCACGCGGCGGGGGCAATCCCCTCGGCCGGGGCCGTAGAGCGGGGCAACACCGTCAGCGACTTCGACCCGATGGAGCGCGAGTTGCAGCATTCCCTGGATACCAGCCTCTGCCATCTCACCCACGACGGCCGTCGGATCAACCTGATCGACACCCCCGGTTATCCCGACTTCGCCGGTCGCGCCATCAGTGTTTTACCTGCCGTGGAAACCGCCGCCCTGGTCGTCAACGCCCAGTCGGGTATCGAAATGGTGACCGAATCACTCATGGAGGCCGCGACCCAACGCGAGCTGTGCCGGATGATCGTCGTCAACCGGATCGATGCCCCGGACACCGACCTGCCCGCCCTGCTCCACCACATCCAGGACAAGTTCGGCAGTTCCTGCCTCCCGATCAACCTGCCGCTGCTCGACGGTTCCGGTGTGGCCGACTGCTACTTTGCGCCGTCCGGCGTCGAGACGGCGTTTTCCTCGGTCGAGTCCGCCCACACGCGCCTGATCGATCAGGTCGTCGAGGTCGACGAGGCGCTGATGGAGGTCTACTTGGAACAGGGGCAGGAACTGGATCCGGCGCAGTTGCACGAACCGTTCGAGCAGGCATTGCGCGAAGGTCACCTGATCCCCGTGTGTTTCGTGTCGGCGCAAACCGGCGTCGGCATCCCGCAACTGCTGGACATCTTCGCCCGGCTCATGCCGGACCCGACCGAAGGCAATCCTCCCCCCTTTCTCAAGGGAGAAGGCGCGACTGCCACGCCGATGGCGGTGGTGCCGGATAAGGACCGGCACGTGGTCGCGCACGTGTTCAAGGTCATGGTGGACCCTTTCGTGGGCCGCATGGGGTTCTTCCGCATCCACCAGGGCACGGTGACCCCCGACAGCAGGCTGTTCATCGGCGACGGCCGCAAGCCGTTCAAGGTGACCCACCTGCTGGAGCCCCAGGGTAACGACAGCCGGGAATGCCGGATCGGGATCCCCGGCGACATCCGCGCCGTGACCAAGGTAGACGAGATACACTTCGATGCGGTGTTGCACGATTCGCACGACGAGGACCTGCTGCACCTGATATCGATGAACTGCCCGCCCGCCATGTTCAGCCTGGCCGTGGAGGCTATCAGCCGCGGCGACGAGCAGAAACTCTCCGAGGCACTCGCCAAACTGGACGCCGAGGATCCCTGCCTGCATGTCGAACACCGCGCCTCGCTGAACGAAACGGTCCTGATGGGCATGGGCGATCTTCATCTGCGCATCGTTCTGGAGCGTATGAAGGCGAAATTCAATGTCGAGGTGAAGACCCATCCGCCCAGCATCGCCTACCGGGAGACCATCACCATCCCCGCCGAGGGCCATCACCGCCACAAGAAACAGACCGGCGGCGCGGGACAGTTCGGCGAGGTGTTTCTCCGCGTCACACCATTGGAACGTGGGTCCGACTTCGAGTTCGCCGACAAGGTGGTCGGCGGGGCGATCCCGGGTCAGTTCATTCCCGCCGTCGAGAAGGGCGTGCGCCAGGTCATCGAATCGGGCGCCATCGCCGGCTTCCCGATGCGGGACATCCGCGTCGAGGTCTACGATGGCAAGCATCATTCGGTCGACTCCAAGGAGATCGCCTTTTCCACCGCCGGACGCAAGGCCTTTCTAGACGCCGTCTCGAAGGCGAAGCCGATCGTGCTGGAGCCCATCGTCAAGCTGCGCGTGACCGCACCCAACCAGGCCATGGGCGACATCACCGGCGACCTCTCCGGCATACGCGGCATGATCAGCGGCACGGAGGCCCTGCCGGGAAACCGGGTGGAGATCACCGCGAGGGTCCCGCTGAGCGAACTCGAGAACTACCAGTCGCGGCTCAAGTCGATGACCGGCGGCGAAGGCGCCTACACGGTTGAATTCAGCCATTACGATCCGGTCCCGCCGCGCACGCAGCAGGCGCTCGTCAAGGATTTCAAACCCCTCGAGGAAGGCTGATTCGGGTTGCACGACACCGGGCGGGTCACAGGGGCCCGCCGAATCAACGGGCGTCAAACTTGTCGAAAAGTCAGAGGTGACCATGATCGCCAGATTGCTCTTGCTGGTCCTGTTTCTCCTGCCCGCCGGCACCCCGGCCGCCGAGGTGACCCCGACGGCGCAGGTCAGGTGGACGGTGGATCGGATCCTCGCGGTTCTACGCAACGAAACGCTGGACTGGTCCGGGCAGAAGCAACGGATCGAGCCGATCGTGGACCGGACGTTCGATTTTCGCTCCATGTCCCAGAGCGTCCTCGCCACGAACTGGCAGAAAGCCACACCGGCAGAACGCGCGCAGTTCGTCGACTACTTTTCCTCGTCCCTGCAGGATACCTACATGGCCAGGATCCAGCACTACAGCGACGAGTACATCCGTTACGGCAGGGAAGACATCGACAAAAGGGGCGACCGCGCCACCGTAGACACCTTTATCGTCGGGGGCGGGAAGGAAATCCCGGTAAGCTACCGGCTCAGAAAGAACGGCAACAACTGGTTTGCCTACGACGTGGTCATCGAGGGCCAGAGCCTGGTCAGGAACTATCGTGACGTGTATTCGGCGATCATCAGGGCCGAGGGGATCGGCGGTCTGCTGGAAGATCTGCGCAGCGGAAAGACGCCGCCGGTCAAGGTGCCATGACGCCGGGTCCCATTGGCGCCCTGGCGTACCTGGGCGTTACTGAGAGACATCGCCTTACCGAGCGCCACTCGATTGGCGTAGTCCTGCACGAAACGTGACGCAGGGCTCCGCCGGAAAAACCGCCGCACCTGGGAAAATCTCCCCTCCGGCCTGGGCGGGCACCGATGCGTCGCCGGCCCCCGGACAGTCCCGCCCTGGGTACGACATGGTTTTCGACTACGCCCCGGTGGCACGCGATCCGCTGCGGACCGCGGTCATGGCGGCGCACGCGACCGAGGAATCCGCGCTCGTTCTCGAGATGCTGCGGGCCGCGAGCTTTCCCGTAGAGACCGAGCAGCGGATCCGGGAACGGGCCACGAGACTCATCCGCTCGGTCCGTCGCCACGCGCGATTTCGCGGGCCCGAGGCCTTTCTCAACGAGTATTCGCTGACCGGCGCCGAGGGGGCCGCGCTGATGTCGCTTGCCGAATCGGCGCTGCGCACACCGGACGACTGGACCCGTGACCGGCTCATCCGCGACAGGATACAATCGGCTGACTGGGCCGCTCACGCGGGTCACAGCGCTTCTGCGCTCGTCAACGCGGCGACACGCGCGTTCATGCTGTCCTCGGCCCTGCTGAAATCCCGCGGCGGCAAACCCGGCCGGTTTCACGAGCGCTACAGGGCCCTGCTGGAAAACTCGGGTCGATGGCTGGTGCGCCAGGGGGTGCGGGGCGCGCTGAACCAGGCGGGCCGCCGCTTCATCCTGGGTAACACGATCGAGGACGGACTCGCCCGTGGCCGACGTTATCTGCGGCGTGGATACACCCTCTCGTTCGACATGCTCGGCGAGGCGGCGCTCACCCGCGAGCAGGCCGATACCCACTTCGAGCGCTACCTTGCCGCCATTGGGGCGATCGAACGGCACGACGCCGGCGCACCCGAGGGACGCTACGGCATCTCGGTCAAGCTGTCGGCGATCTCGCCGCGCTTCGTGTACTCCCGCTACCAGGAGGTGCTCGGCACCCTGGTGCCCCGGTTGCGAACGCTCGCGATCACGGCCCGGGACGCAGGCGTCGGACTGACCATCGACGCCGAAGAGTCGCAGCGACTTGATCTTCAGCTCGATGTCCTGTCGGCGTTGTTGCGCGATCGCCGGTTGAGCGACTACGACGGGCTGGGTGTCGCGGTGCAGACCTATCAGAAGCGCGCCTGGCCGCTGGTCGACTGGCTGGCGTCGCTCGCCCGCGACAACCGGCGGCGGCTCATGGTGCGTCTGACCAAGGGTGCCTACTGGGACGCGGAGATCCGCGCGGCGCAGCTCGCCGGACTCGACAACTACCCGGTTTTCACCCGCAAGGTATCTACCGACGTGTCCTTCATCGCCTGCGCGCAGAAACTGTTGTCCCATCCGGACCGACTCTACCCGATGTTCGCCACGCACAATGCGCACACGGTTGCCTCGGTCATGGAGATCGCGGGCGACAGCGGTTACGAGTTCCAGCGCTTGCACGGCATGGGCGGCGCGCTGTTCGACCGCATCGTCGGCAAATCGGGGAAAAGGCCACACTGCCGCGTCTACGCCCCCTGCGGGGACTTCGCCAGCCTGTTGCCCTACCTGGTACGACGGCTGCTCGAAAACGGCGCCAACACCTCGTTCGTCCATCGGGTCGCCGACCCACACGCCCCGGTGGCGGAGCTGACCGCCGATCCGGCCGCCGCGGTGCGGGTGCTGGAACGGATCCCGCATCCGCGTATCCCACTACCGGGCGAACTGTTCGCGCCAGAGCGACGGAACTCGCGAGGCATTGACGTTGCCGACGAATATGCCCTGGGCGCGCTGGCCACGGCGATGCAGCCCTGGGCGGGTCACATCTGGGGCGCCGCTGCGCTGGTGGATGGACGCGCGCGCCCGGGGCCATCCTACGAGGCGGCAAATCCCGCCGATCACCGGCGCATCGTCGGGGTGGTGGCACTGGCCACCGGCGAGGACATCGCCCTGGCCGTCACCCGTGCCTGCGCCGCGGCCAACGCCTGGGCCCGCACCCCGGTCCCCGTACGCGCCGCTTGCCTGGAGCGTGCGGGCGACCTGTTCGAACGCAACCGGGCCGAGCTGATCGCCCTGTGCGTGCGGGAAGCGGGCAAGACACTCGAAAACGCCGTCGCCGAGGTCCGCGAGGCGGTGGATTTCTGCCGGTACTACGCCTGCCGTGCCCGCGAGGCATTCTCCGGCCCGCGCGAGTTGCCTGGACCTCACGGGGGAAGGGTCAATGATCGGGCGATTGGAACCTTCGCCTGTATCAGTCCCTGGAACTTTCCGCTGGCGATCTTCACCGGACAGGTGGCGGCCGCACTCGCCGCGGGCGACACCGTGGTCGCGAAACCCGCCGAGCAGACGCCGCTGATCGCCATGCGGGCGGCGATGCTGCTGCACGACGCCGGCGTGCCCGTCGAGGCGTTGCAACTGGTGACCGGCGCGGGCGAGACCGGCGCCCGTCTGGTCGCCGACCCGCGGATCGACGGCGTGGCCTTCACCGGCGGCGCCGCGACTGCCTGGCAGATCCGCAACACGCTCGCCTCAGGGCGGCGCCGCAACGTGGTCCCGCTGATCGCCGAGACCGGCGGGCAGAACGCCATGATCGCAGATTCCACCGCAAGGCTCGAACAGCTCGTCAACGACGTCCTGCGTTCGGCCTTCGATTCCGCGGGCCAGAGATGTTCGGCCCTGCGGGTCCTGTTCATCCAAAAGGATGTCGCAGACAGCTTCGAAGCCCTCCTCGCCGGGGCGATGGCACACATGAAGGTCGGGGACCCGGCGTGGCTCGCGACCGACGTCGGTCCGGTCATCGACGCCGAGGCACAACATCGCCTGGAGGTGCACGCGCAATGGCTGGCGGCGAATGCACGCCCGATCCACCGCTGCGAGTCAGGCCCGCAGACCCGCTACGGGACCTTTTTCGCGCCGTGCGCCTACGAGATCGATTCGCTGACGCAACTGACCGAAGAGCACTTTGGCCCCATCCTTCATGTCGTGCGATTCGGCGCGGGCGAGCTCGACCGCGTGGTCGAAGAGATCAACGGTACGGGATTCGGCCTGACCTTCGGCGTGCAGACCCGGATCGACGGCGTCGCGCGGGAACTCTACCGCAAGGTCCGCGCGGGGAATCACTACGTCAACCGCAACATGATTGGCGCGGTGGTGGGATCGCAGCCCTTCGGCGGCGAAGGCCTCTCGGGGACCGGACCCAAGGCGGGAGGGCCGCACTACCTTCGACGGTTCTCTCGCACCGTACCGTACGGTCCGGTAAAACGTATCGAGGCGGTGCGTGCCCCGGTAGTCACGTCCGGTTCGCCACCGCGCGCCAGGCAGCCCGGTTCCGACGACGCCGACGGTCGTCGAACGATCGGTCTCGCCACCGGAGCGGCCCGTGTCTGTGACGGGCTCGATGCCACGATCCGGCGGCAGTACCTGGAACGAGGTGCCGCGGGCCTCCTCGACGCAGCGGCCGAGATCGCACGGACCCTGAACCTGGAGATCGACGCACCGCCCGATCAGGCAATCGAACAATTGACGCAGGCGCATGCCCTGTGTCTTGCCTGGGGAAACCGGGCGGAAAGTGAATGTTCCGAGGGTATGGCGCTGCCTGGGGCGACCGGCGAACGAAACCGCTACCGGCTCCACAACCGCGGCGCGGTGCTGTGCGTCGTCGAGCCGAGGGTGGCGGCTTCGATCGCCCCCGCGATGCTCGCCGCCGTGCTGGCCGCCGGCAACGCGGCGGTCCTGGCGCCCCTGCCCGGAGCGGAGACCTCGATGAAACGCATCCTCGACTGCTTCGACCAGGCGCCCTGGCCGCAGGACGCACTCGGCTGGACCCCGATAAGCTCGGGCGAGACACTGGACGGCATGCTGAAGCACCCCGATCTGGCCGCCGCGGCCTACGCCGGCGGCCCGGAAACCGCGCGCCGCCTGGAACGGACGCTCTCCAAACGGCCGGGCGCGCTCGTTCCGGTGATCGCCGATACCCGATTCTCGGGGGAAACCGGCCCGTTCTCGGATCCGGCGAATCTCTATCGATTCTGCACCGCCCGCACCCTGTCGATCGATACCACCGCCACGGGTGGAAACGCGTCGCTATATGTGGAGGATTGAGTGGCAGTGGTGGAACCGCTTCGCTTGTTCCACCCTACGCAATGTCATGACCCACTGAAAGCACGGAAAAACCGTAGGTCGGATCAAGCGAAGCGGATCCGGCATGCTACTGGTGCTGAAACTGGGCTCGACGTAGATTCCGCGAAGTCAGGTCATCTGACCCTACCGATCCGCGCCTTGACTCGTCTGTTCCACGGTCAGTGAATTGCCGTTGACCGAGACCACGGTCACGCGGCTGCCCGCCGGGACGTCCGCGCCCTCGACCCGCCACACCGTGTCGTCGACCCGCATCTCCCCCACCCCGTTGACGATCGGCGCCGCGAGGGTGAAGCTCCGGCCGACATAGGCCTGCCCCCGTCGGTTCAGGACGGGTTGATCGGTCTGCGGCGGGTTGCGGCGCTGGTACAGCTTGAAGGCGACGATGCTCGCCACCGACAACAATGCGAACAGCAGCAACTGGCCTTCCCAGGCGAATCCGGGCCACAGCAGCAGGACCAGTCCGACCGCAGCGGCAGAGACCCCCAGCCACAGCGCCACGAAGCCCGGCGCGAAGACCTCGACGATCAGCAGGACGATCGCTAGGATCCACCAGTGCCAGTAGTCGACCGGCCAGCCCCACCCGCTCACGCGGACTTGTCCCGGAATGCCTCTTTGGCCAGTTCCGCCACCCCGGCGACCGATCCGATCACCCCGCTGGCCTCCAGCGGCATCAGGACGAGCTTCTGGTTGGGGGCCGCGCCGATCTTCTCCAGGGCCTCGATGTAACGCTGCGCGACGAAGTAGTTGATCGCGTTGATGTCACCCTTGGCGATCGCCTGGGAGACCATGTGCGTCGCCTTGGCCTCGGCCTCGGCCTCGCGTTCGCGGGCCTCGGCATCGCGGTAGGCAGACTCCCTGCGCCCCTCCGCCTCCAGGATCGCAGCCCGCTTCTCGCCCTCGGCGCGAAGGATCTCGGACTGCCGCATCCCCTCGGCCTCGAGGATCGCCGCGCGTTTCTCGCGTTCCGCCTTCATCTGCCGGGCCATGGCCTCGACCAGGTCTTGCGGGGGCTGGATATCCTTGATCTCGATACGCGTGACCTTCACCCCCCAGGGGTTGGTCGCCTGGTCGACGACACCGAGCAACTGCGCGTTGATCTTGTCTCGCTGCGACAGCAACTCGTCGAGGTCCATGCTGCCCATGACGGTACGGATGTTGGTCATCGTCAGGTTCTGGATCGCGCCCTGCAGGTCATTGACCTCATAGGCGGCCTTGGCCGCGTCCAGCACCTGATGGAAGACCACGCCGTCGACCTTCACCATGGCGTTGTCCCGGGTGATGATCTCCTGGCTGGGAATGTCGAGCACCGACTCCATCATGTTGATCTTCTGCCCGATCCGGTCGATGTAGGGCACGATCAGATTGAGCCCGGGGGTGAGCGTGCCGCGGTAACGCCCGAAGCGCTCCACGGTCCATTCGTGACCCTGGGACACGGACTTGATGCCCATCAGCAGGGTGATCACGGCCAGCGCGACGACGATCAGGACGAAGGCGGAAAGACCCGTCATGAAAAGACTCCGGTTGATTGATGACTGAAAGGGTTCGGTGGCACCGGGCTCAACCCGGCGTATCGAGCGAAATCCGGTAGCCGCCGAACTTACGGATGTTGATGACGCCGGAATCCAGGATCAGGTACTGTCCCTTGATGCCCAGCAGAGTCCCAGTGACACGGGGGGCCTTGTCAAAATTCAGGGCCCTGACCTTTTCCGGGTACTCGGTGACCGGATAGCGGATCGCGACGGGCTCGGCATCCTGGATGCGAACCGGCAGCCCGAGGCCCGGTTCGGCGGCCATGGTCTCGAGGCGTTCGCCCAGTTCCTCGAGCAGCGCGTCACGGCGCGCCGGCAGATCCATGGGTTCGGGTTCGGCCTTCAACATCCGGCGCCAGTCCGTGCGGTCGCTGATCAGGGACTTGAACAGGACCTCCACCCGCCCCGAGACGTAGCGCGTCGGCACCTCGAACACGGCCAGGGCCTGCGAGGCGCCCTGGTCGATCCAGCGTACCGGGATCTGCGAGTGTCGCGTAATCCCCACCTTGAGGCCCGAGGTGTTGGCGAGATAGACGATGTGCGGCTTCATGCAATGCTCGTCCGCCCACTCCGGCTCGCGACAGGTCCCCTCGTCGTAATGGCAGCGTTCCGGGCTGAGGTAACACAGGTCGCAACTGGCCAGTCGCCGGAAACAGGGGAAACAGTGACCCTGCGCGAAGCTCTTTTTCGTTTCGCGGCCGCAGTTGATGCAATTGATGACGTCCTCGTATTCGAGGACCAGCGCCTGGCCAAGCATCCCGTTCAGCGATACCCGTTCGTCGCCGAGAGGCAACGCGTAGCCGACGGGATCATCGTGGGTGACGACCATCTTCTGCAGATTGCCGGTGATTTTCATGCGCGCATCCTAACCGGGCGACATGCCCGGCGACAATCCACAACACAGCCGTTGCGAGCCGTGCATTATTCACCCCTCAGCCCCCCGAGGGTCAGAGGATTGAATGGCTTGCCGTTGAGGGTAACGGCCCCGCTCGCGAGCTTGACGGAGGTCTTCACGCGCTCGCCGGCACGCTCCACGTAGCCGAGCTGGACGAGGTTCTCGAGCATCTCCCCGGTCTGTTTCCCGTTGACCGTAGTCTGCATGGACAGGGCCTCGTCCATCCACCGCTCGGGCACATCGAGATTCAGCTCCCCCTCGATCGCGCCCAGGAGGAGAAAGGGACCGAGCCTTTCCCACTGAGCCATGGCCACGTCCGGACTGATGCCTGCCAGCGCCTCACCGTTCAGTGCAAGCCGCAGACGCACGTCGGAGCGCTCTCCTTTTCGCACCATACCCAGACGCGGAATCATCAGTTCTGGGGAGGCGGCAATGAAATCCGCGCCGTGTTCGGCAATCACCGCATCCATCTCCCTGACCAGCCAGTCATCGGGACGTGTTCCGCCCACCGCCTTGAAGGCATCCAACCGTTTCTGCAGCGCGGCGATGGTTGCGCGGTCGAGCCCCTGCAACCGTATCTCGCCCTCGATGGCATCGAAGCTGCGCCCGTCGGCGCGACCCGGCCCAGTCTCCAGCGTCAGGGCGTATCTGAGGCGATCCTCACCATCGGGGAGCTGCTCCGAACGGATCCTCACGTTCCGCAGCTCGAAGTCCCCAATCACCCCGTGCGCGGGCGAGCCCAGGAACAGGATCGTCCCTGCGTGCAGCTCCCCATCGCCCAGATACAGACCGTCATCGGCGATCACGCCGCTGGACTCGATGCGTATCCCGGCAATCGCCATACGCTCCGCTTCGTCGGACAACCGCAGCGCGGGCGCCTCGGCCTCGACCCGCCAGGCGCGGCCGTCACGGGAGACGTGCATGACCCCATCGAAGCCCTCCCAGGCCACTCCTGGGACACCGTTCCCCCCGGGGGAAGCGAAGGGCCGCCCCGAGAGATAAGTGACCGCGTTTCCGGTGAAATCCACCACGGTCTCCAGACGCAGGGGAAGCTCCCCGCCGAAATTTACCCGCAATCCGGAATCGTGGTCCTCCGGCAGGCGTGGCACTGTCTCGATGACCGCCGCCGCGAACACCGGTCTCCCGTCCGCGGGCCCGTCCAGCACCACCGGGCCGTGGCGCACCCGGTGGTCCAGAACGAGGTCGATCGTCCCGCCATCGGTGCTGTCCGGGTTCGGCAACGTCACGGTGGACTCGGCGCTGGCCGAGAGGTACCCGTTCTCGTAACGGTTCACCCTCGCGGGCAGGCCGCTCAAACCCGAGAACGCGTGGATCCGATCGGCATATCCGAGACGCGCCGCCTCACCCAGCCAGTACGGGGAAGACGCCACCGCGGCCGCGACGAGAAGCAGCCCGACAATCAAGAACTTCTTCATCCGAAAACCCCTGAAGGACATCTTGCCCAGTATATCCGCGAACCCGGCCGGCGCGGGACCCGGCGGGTTTGGGTGATCCAACCCACCTCACCCCTCCCTCGCGATGCCCGTACCCAGCACCTCGAACACTGCGGCGGCCTTGGCGTAGGTCTCCCGGTACTCCTCCTCCAGGACGGAGTCGGCGACGATGCCGCCGCCAGCGGAAAAGCTCAACCTACCCCTGTCGTGCACCAGAGTACGAATCGCGATACTGGTGTCCATGGCACCGTCGAACCCTATGTAGCCGATCGCGCCGCAGTACACGCCGCGCCGGTGCGGTTCAAGTTCCTCTATGATCTCCATCGCGCGAAGCTTAGGTGCGCCCGTTACCGAGCCACCGGGAAAGCAACCGGCAAGCAGGTCAATCGCGTCCCTGCCGGCGTCCAGCGTGCCGGTCACGGTACTGACCATATGGTGAACCGTGGCAAAACTGCGTACATCGAACAGATGCGGCACCGCGATGCTCCCTGGCCTGCAGTTCCTGCCGAGATCGTTGCGCAGCAGATCGACGATCATCAGGTTCTCGGCGCGGTCCTTGGGGCTCGCGCGAAGTTCATCGGCGAGCGCACGGTCCCTGTCGGGGTCCGCCGAGCGCGGCCGTGTCCCCTTGATAGGCTCGGTGTTCACCGTCCCCTCCCTGACGCTCAGAAAACGCTCCGGCGAGGCGCTCAGCACCTGAAAATCCGCACAGGAAAGATAGGCGCCGAAGGGGGCCGGATTGACGCGGCGCAGCGCGCGGTAGATCTGCCAGGGGTCACCCGCCACGATCGCCTGGAACCGCTGGGCGAGATTGACCTGATAGCAGTCACCGTCACGGATGTATCGCTGGATGCGACGAAACGCCGACGCATAGGCATCCCGGTCCATGTTGGAGCGAACCGGACCCGAAACTTGAAGGGAGAACTCGGACCCTGCACGGGCCGGCGCCGAAAGCCACGACACCCGTTCGTCCCAGCGCTCGAGCGTTGCGGCGTCACGGCCCTGCCCAGCGAGCCAGGCCCTCTGCTCCACATGGTCCACCACCACGGCCCAGTCATAGATCCCGACCTGCATCTGCGGCAGAGTCGCGTCGTCCCGGGCGATGACGGAAAGGGACTCGAGTCGGCGTCCGAGGTCGTATCCGAAGTATCCGATCGCCCCGCCCGCGAACGGCAGTCCGCCGACCGGTGTTGTCCCGGGGCGCAGGGCTTCCCTCAATAGATCGAAGGGATCGCCGTCGGATATCCGCCGGTTATTCCGGCTGCGAATCTCCGTGACCTCGCCACGCGTGGTGAGTACACACGTGGGATCGGCCGCAAGGATATCGTAGCGACCACCGTGCGCAGCGGGGATGCCGCTGTCCAGGAACACCGCGTACGGCCGGCTCGCCAGGGAGGCAAACAACGCGGGCGTATCGGGTGTGTAGGTCAGCGACTCGACCCTGGGGAAACTCATGCGGGAAACATCCGGTCCGCGGATCTGGCGCGGATATCATCGGCGCGGCGTGTCGGACGTCGCCGACCGTCGTGTCAGTCGTACTTGACGTAGGCGTATTTCGGGTCCTTCGGGGTTCCTTCCAAGGCCCCCCCCTCCTCGGCCGGCCGCCAGAGAACGACGGACTCGATCATTTTTGCCAGCTCGAAGTCCTTGTTGGTTATTCCCCCCGCGGAATGGGTCATGAGCCTGACTGTCACGCTCCCCCAGGACACCATCAGGTCCGGGTGGTGAAACGCGACCTCTGCCAGGTGTCCGATGGTGTTGGTCACCATCAGGGCGCTCTTCCATCCCGTGACGCCATACCGGCGCCGGATGTGACCGTCCTCGAAACGCCAGTCCGGTAGCTCTTCGACCAGGCGCTGGTCGATCTCCTTCGTACTGTATGTCTCTTCGTTGGTCCTGTCTCGCCAGCTCATGCCTTCACCCCCGGGATTCTGGCCGCACAACGCGGCCTTCAAATAAAACACCGGCTCGATTATACGCCTACCTCAAACCGACCGCCGTCGCTTAGGCGATTGCCGGCAGCGCTCGCGCAATTCACGGTGTTCCTCGATAACCGCCTTGGCTTCGTTG
The DNA here is from genome assembly GCA_022340215.1 of Gammaproteobacteria bacterium. Taxonomy (NCBI): domain Bacteria; kingdom Pseudomonadati; phylum Pseudomonadota; class Gammaproteobacteria; species Gammaproteobacteria bacterium. Next base: position 8,082 of record JAJDOJ010000073.1, on the reverse strand, counting down.
TCGTCCCCGACGGCCTTGAGCTGTTGCAGCACATCCTCGTGAAGACCTGTCCGCGACGGGTATAGTTTCCAGTCCCGAATCGAGGAAACGTTAAGGCGATTTCTGTCAAATGACATACCATCCTGCTTGTCTTTGTCGTCCGTCCTCCGTGTTGCGACAACCGTTACATCGTTCGACTATGCGCCTGTTGTCGCGCCTTGATGACGAACGAAAATCCGGCGCGATCTGGTATGTCATTTTCCGGCAATCGCCTAAGGATCAATTGACTACGCTTTCGCGGCTTCCCAGGTACCCGTGATATCGCCGTAAACACCGCAGTTGCCGATGAGATCCTTGAGCGTCGCCAGTTTTTCAGTGCCGCGGGTTGAAGGAATGACGGTGTTCAGCATCTGGTCTGCAATCCGGTAACCGAGTTCCCGATAGGCCTCGAACTGGACTTCGTCGAAGAACTGGTCGGCGGTGCTCTCGTCCGGAAACTCCCGGTGCTGCGCCGCGTAACCCTTGACTTGAAAACTCACCCCGTCAATCAGGGTCGTTTTGAGATAGATCAATGTGCCCCTGGAGTCGTCCGCATAGGTGATTTCTCCGACCATGAACCCCTGTTTTGCAAAGCTCGCGTCCTTCGGATAGACGGCCCCTTTCACCGGTACCGGGACGATCTCGTCCGGCGTGGCACCCTCGATGGACCCGATGCGCGCACCGAAGTCGTCTTCCACCCGTTGCAACGTGGTCTGGAAGTCGGAAAAGGAAAACGCCGGGTCGCCGCCACCATCGCAGACGACGATCAGCTTGACCTTGCGCCGTATGAGTTCGTAAACGCCCGTGTTTTCGAAATGCCCTCCATCACTGAGCTGAAGAAATTTCCGCTTCTCGTCGAACCCCCGAATGTGCAACACGTTGCCTAAGGCATACGCACCGGGAAAGAAATGGTTCGGGCACCGATTCGGTGCATTTTTCGGATCGGGATGGCAGGCCCAGTAACCGAGCCGCAGGTTCAGTAGCGACATCACAAGGGACAAGACACGGTTCCGCGTGAGCCCCACTCCCCCAACCCCGGTGTTGGGGTTGGCAGCCGCGCCTGAAATCGCGACCGCGGTCGCCAGAGTCATTTCCCCCCCCATGAAGGTTTCTGAAGGCGCCCAGCCCGTAGCGTTGCTGCCACAAAACAGCGGGGAGAGAATGAAGTTGTCGCCCCCCCTGGTGCGGAACGTCTCATCATCTGAATTGACGAGGACGAGATTGGTATTGACGATGTGATACGGCACGACCGGATCGTCAGGGTCGCTCACCTCATGCAGCGTTGCACCGTCCGCCCCCTTTGCCGCTCCTGTCCTGTTTTGCAATGCATTGTCGATGTCTGGCATGAAGGTCTCCATCAGACGGTCGCGGTAGAAGCGATGTATCGAGATGTAGTTCAGATTGACCACGACACCGAGGACTAGTGAAAATACGACCAGACCTGCCCATACCTTCCAGGTGTCGACCGCAACGGGATAGATCACCCAGGCAAGCTGATATGCAACCAGGAAAACACCGTACAGAAACAGTGCAGATGCCAATGGCACCAGAATTCCCACCGGCACACCGCGTGAACTGGCGCTGGCTTTTACGAAGTAGCGCATGACCACCACGATACCAGTCACCATGGCCAACGGTCCCGCAGCGGAAAACCATCCGCTCAGCGCTGCGGATACGACAGGTAACGTACCAACCACCACGGCTAGCGCCAGCTCGGCCAGCAGTCTGGCACCCCATTTTTCTACAAAACGCCGGGCGCCATACCACTTCTCCCTCACGCCGCGTTCCTTGCCTCTTCGGAATCGGGTCAGAAGAGAATAGATAATGATAGACAGCAGCAGAATCAGAACGACTACTTCGGCCACAACGAGCAACAACCCGAATACTAGCAGTTGCGGCAGGCGTGCCCGGACTTCCTGAATAACGGCTGATCCTTCCGCAGGATCGCATCCGGTCGTGTCCGTAGCACTGCCAGAACCGTCACATCCTGTAGACGATTCGACGATATCCAGCAGGCGCGGCAACAATCCGGTTTCCTCGATGCCCACCTTGAGTCCCGCAGCGAAATCGGCATGCGCCAAATTCTCGGAAGCCCACATCAACGATAGAAACGTGAGTATGAAAACCGGGATCCATACCGCAAGGTTGAGCAGGGTCCCCCGTAGAATAACGCCCGCGAGCGATAGCAGGTTGAGCCCCCCACCGGGAGTCAGGTAGAAGCCGTGACGTCGCAGATACTTCAGCATCCGATCCGCATCCAACTGCAGTTTCGTTTGTTTTCCGCGAGGAGCGTCCGGCGCCGGGTCTTGGGTTCCAAAGGGGAAATTCTCCTTTCCCACTCCGAAGCCCGCGTCGCTACTCGTGTTTTTCGGTTTGGCCTGTTGACTTGTCAACCAGACCAGCGCAGACCCCATGTAACCGCCGCCCGATACGGTCGACAGGTAGTCGACTTTCTCTAGCAGGTCTTCCGCGGCCATAGCCTGCATGATCCCGAGGGAAAACGTCGCAGATCGAATGCCCCCTCCGGACAACGCCAGTCCGACCAGGTCACCGCCATCCCCGACCGGGTCTCCTCCCTCTCCGACGCGGTCACGTTTCCCCGACACGTGACGACTACGGCGTTTCTCGCGAAGCCGCATAATGTAGTTTTCCTCTTCCTCAATGAGTCTCTTCCATGGCACGTCAATCGTAGTCTGGCTTGTGGGCGAGGACTCCTTTGTAAGGTGATTCTTCTGCCGGCTGTCTTGCACGACCTTGGCCAGGTCTTTGAAACTGACCGGGGAAATATACCTAAGGTTATTCTGGTCATTCGCTTCGGACATCGCGCATCTCCCGTATGTGCAATAACCACGAAAGCTAGCCATTGGATTTCAGGTGGCGGCTGAACTGCTGTCCGGCCACGTGACGAGCTGCGGGAATATCGGACTACCCTCACCAGCCCCAGGGGCGTCGTGTCGGGGGACTGGTTGGTGGCGCGTAGCTGGTCTCCGGTTGAGAGACACTTCCCGGCACTTGGTCCGGGGCCGGGTACGTGCGGTATGTGGGATTCTGCCGGGTAGTCCCCCATCCCCCGCTCCACGGGCGGGGTGTGTAGGGGTAATAGCCGCTGCCGCGCCAACCCTGTTTACCGGCCGACGCGGCGCCCGTATCGGTCCACAGGCCCCGATGGTTCTCCTTGGCCTCCGATTCCGCTTCCGCGTACAGGTTTCGTTCTGCGACCGTGAGTCCGGCTGCGACGCCCGGATCGTAACGGGCGAGGCCCGCGTAGAGTTGACGCAGGTTCATGTCCTGGCCGGAAAGCCGCACGGTGCCCACGACGCCGCGAGCACTGTCACGGTCATCGTAGTCCACGACGACGAACCGACCCGTGACCGTTTCGGATAGCGCATCCTTCGATGCCCTGCCGTATTGTTCGCTCATTGCCGGGGCGTCGATACCGCGCAAACGAACTCGACTCTGAAAGCCGTTGGCATCCCTGACGGTCAATGCGTCACCGCTGTCCACGTACAGGACGCGGCCAGTCAGCGTCCAGGCCAGCGCATGGGAGCAGCAAAGGCACATCAGTAGTACACCGATCGCTTTCATATAGGTACCGTTCGGGTTGGTTAGGCGATTGCCGGAAAATGGCGTACCAGATTGCGCCGGATTTTCGTTCGTCATCAAGGCGCGACAACAGGCACATAGTCAAACTATGTCACTGTTGTCGCAACACAGAGGACGAACGAAAAGACAAGCAGGATGGTATGTCATTTGACAGAAATCGCCTAAGGCGATTGCCGGAAAATGGCGTACCAGATTGCGCCGGATTTTCGTTCGTCATCAAGGCGCCACAACAGGCGCATCGTCGAACTATGTCACTGTCGAACATCACTTATCGCACCAAAGCCGAGGGTCACCAGACGACTCTCTCCGAAGCGATCATTTCCAGGGCCTGTCTGTCGACCCCGGTTCGCTCGGGCGCTAAAGCAGCCCTAATCGCAAGGCATCGCGAGGCCCTTAATCGAACTCCGCAAGAGCACGTCCGAATCGTTCGAACAAGACCGCCGGGACACGACCGGAATACACCTCACCCAGGGCGCGGTACTTGGCGAGCTGGGTGTCGTGATCCCGTGAAGTGAAGCTTTCCGGGGGATGTCCCTTTTCCACCATTCGGTTCATGTCCCGCAGGTTCGAAGTCTTGTCGGCGCAGGACAGGGAGAGCACGTCGTCGTCCGCCCCGCGCACCCGCTCGAGATAGCTAAGGTTTCGTTTCTCCCAGGAATGAGATTTGTCGGGTTCGGAGACCCATTCGACCAGCTCGGCGACCCGTTCGCTCCCCGTCTCGAGCGCCAGTTCCCCAGCCGTCCAGTCGCAGTCCTCGATGAGATCGTGCAGAAACCCGGCGGCGACCACCTCTTCTGACATGCCCGCTTCCTGCAGCATCCACGCGACCTCCGTCGGGTGGATAAAATAAGCGGGTCGGTCCTCCCCCGGAGGCGCCTTGCGGAAATGTTCCATCTTCCGGTGCGCATACTCGGCGAGGCGCATGGCATTGAGTACGAGGTCGTTCACGGTTTGACCTGAGTGAATGCAGGGACCTGCCCAATTCTCTCACGATTCCGGCCCCGATTTCGTTACCGGGCTTGCCGTATCCCGCCCGGCACCCGCAGAATACCGGTCCGCGTGCCGGCGGAAATCGGCGAACCGGCATCACTCCGCAATCGGGGAATGAAGAAGAGTGAAAAAAGTACTCGTCACCGGCGGCGCCGGTTTCATCGGTTCACACACCGTGGATCTCCTGCTCGAGCGGGGTATTTCCGTGCGCGTGCTGGACAACCTGAGCGCCGGCAAGCGGAGCAACCTGCCAGTTGACGATCCTGGCCTCGAGTGCCTCGAGGGCGACATCCGCGATTCGCGCGACGTTGCGCGAGCGGTCGAGGGCGTCACTCACGTGCTGCACCTGGCGGCCCAGGTTTCGGTCGTCAATTCCCTGGAGGATCCACCGAACTCCGCGGACCACAATATCATGGGATTCGTCGTCGTGCTCGACGCTGCGCGGCACGCCGGGGTCGAACGCTTCGTCTACGCGTCCTCGGCCGCTATCTACGGCACCCCGGAGCACCTTCCACTCGACGAGTCCGCCCCGCTAGCACCCCTCTCACCGTACGGCCTGGAGAAGCAGGTCGACGAGCAGTACGCCGCGTTGTTCCACGACCACTGGGGAATCTCCACGCTGGGGATGCGCTACTTCAACGTGTTCGGGCCGCGTCAGGATCCCTCATCCCCCTATGCCGGGGTGATTTCACTGTTCGCGAGCCGGATCCGCGCCGGTGAACCGCTCACCGTCTTCGGCGATGGCCGGCAGACACGCGACTTCGTCTATGTCCGGGACGTCGCCCGGGCCAACGTCGCCGCGCTCACATCCGGGCACAACGGCGCGTGCAACGTCGCCACCGGCACGACGGTGACGCTGCTGGATGTGATCGATGCCCTGGGTTCGGTCACCGGCAAGAAGCCGGAGGTCAGTTTCCTGCCGCCTCGCGAGGGCGACATCCGCGACTCCTCGGCGGCCATCGACACCCTGCAGCGTGAACTCGGCGTGAACGCGGAAACGACACTCGCCGAGGGACTCGACCGGCTGCTGTTCGGGGCGGGATGACCGGAAGCCGGGGGGCTACGCCTCGGGGTCCGAGGTCAGGGCAACCACACGCGCGGTCACGAACATGGTGAGCAGGACCGACGCGGCAAAGGCGTAGAGCCCGAAACGCATCTGAACATCGGCGATCGCCCCCAGCTTGACGGCAACCACCAGTATCGCAACCACGAAGACATCGAGCATGGACCACTTGCCGTAGAGGTGCATCCAGTGCAGATAGTGAGCGAGCCTGTCGCGCTCCAGGTGATCGAGACCGAGGATCCGGAACAGCAGAACGAGCTTGAGGATCGGCAGGACCACGCTGAACCCGGCGATGATCGCGAACAGGAACCATTGGCCCGCCAGCAGCAGTTCGGTCACGCCGGACAGCACGGAGAAGGTGTTCTCGATCACCAGGAATTTCTCCAGGGTGATAATCGGGGCAACCAGCCCGACACCCAGCAACACCGCCGCGACCGCGATCAGGACACGCAACCGCCCTACTCTGGCACGGAACTCCCGCGAGATCATGAGCTCCTCGCGATTCATCCGTGCAACCTCTCTGATTTCCGTCCTGCCATATGGACGCAGGCGCCTTCTACGCCGGCCCTCCAGCCGGGCGCCATCAGTATAAAGCAGCACGGAAAAGGGATTTTGCCGGGTCGTTCGGTCGCACCACCGTCCGTGTGACCCGACAGGACGACAAGCATTGTTATATTCTTATCCAAGTGACACAGGTCGGTGGCGAGGCCCCTGGATGAGACCCACTGAAATAGCAGGATGGCGCGTACCGGTCACCTGTCTGATCCTCGCTCTATGGGTCAGCCTGGCAGTCGGCTGCGCTTCCCCGCCAAAGAATACCAAGAACAGTTGCGCAATCTTCGAGGAGAAGAGCGGCTGGTACAAGGCCGCCCTGAAGAGCCAGGAGAAGTGGGGCGTGCCAATCGAAGTTCAACTCGCTATCATCAACCAGGAATCGCGCTTCGAGCATGACGCCAAGCCCCCCCGCGACCGCATCCTCTGGGTGATCCCCTGGTTTCGCAGCTCCTCCGCCTTCGGCTACGGTCAGGCCCAGGACGGAACCTGGGACATCTATCGGGAAAGCACGGGCAAACGGGGTGCGGACCGCGACGATTTCGACGACGTCGTCGACTTCATCGGCTGGTACGGAGACGTCTCGCACCGCAGGCTGGGAATTGCCAGGGACAACGCCTACCAGCAGTATCTCGCCTACCACGAGGGATGGAGGGGTTATGCGCGCAAGACCTACCGGAAAAAGAAGTGGCTGATCAAGGTCGCCCGCAACGTCGAACGCACCGCCCACAAGTACCGAAACCAGCTCGCCCGATGCGAGGATGATCTGGACAAAGGGTGGAGTTTGTGGCCGTTTTGAGGGATCTGGTACGGTTACCGGACCGGGAAAACCGATTCCGGGTGACGGCAGTGATAAAGTCCACTGACCTATTTTGCTGGATAAATTACCAATGGCACTGAAAAGGCACCGAACGTTGCTGAAGCGAGATCGTTCTAGTCTGAGCCCTTGATCTGACTACGGGTCTTCCACGATGACCGGCGTGACGAAATCCGGTGGTTTTACGACGAGCACGGAGCAATTCAGGTATCTGGCGATGGACTCGGCGGTACTGTCGGCGATGAAACCGGTGATTCCCGAGTGCGCCAGACCACCGACGACGACCAGATCCGCTTTCATGCTGGCGGCGAGCCGGACGATTTCATCCCGATGGCTCCCCTTTACCAGGTGACACACAGGCTTGAACGGGGGCAGCGCATCGCTCGCTGTCGATTCGTTCAATTCGGCAAGGCACCGATCCAGCGCCTTCCTGTTCCTGTCCTGCTCGCTTTGAACGTAGTCGTCTGCCTCAAAATGTAAAGGTGAACGTCCGCTGCGCATGTGCTGCTCACCGTAGGCTTCCCAGGCGTGAACGATATGCAGCTCGGCGAACTGGGCGGTCGCCACCCAACTCGCATGCTCGAGAATCCTGCGGTTGACGGCATACCGGTCGTCCCGATGACTACCCGGGTGTTCGTCCTGGTAAACGCCAGCGCAAACGAGACGATGACGGTAGGGCTTCGGCGGAATCGACCGGAGGAGCAGCACGGGGCAGGGACAGATCTTCAACAGACGCGTGTCGTCGTCGCCGAAAATGCGCGCTTTCAAGGCGTGTCCGTCCTGCGCGGTCTTCAGGACCAGGTCCCGGCCATTCGCGACGACTTCCCGGACGACTTCCTCATGGGGTTTTCCGACGAGCACCTTGGTTCGAACCTCGAGATCCCCATCCTCGCGCAACCGTGCAACCCGTTCTTCGAGCCGTCTGCGACGACTCTCGGTCATCTCCTCGTCCAGTTCGTCAGGGCAAGACACACCTTGGTCGACAACGGAGGTGGCATCGGTGAGCACTTCCGCCACCGTCAGGGCTGCCCGACAATCC
>JAJDOJ010000072.1 GCA_022340215.1 Gammaproteobacteria bacterium | reverse complement strand
GTATTTCAGAATCACTAAATCAAGAAAGAAGATAAAACAAAAAGAGGCTGGCGTAAGTTATCCAAGGGTCGTCGAAAAAATAGGAGAGAATCCAGAGCAATATCCTGATCATGAGTATTAATTCAAGAAATCGCCTAGCTGTCGTAGGCTGAAGGCAGGCATACTGGATACGGACGGCCGGAAACGACGGTTCGCCTTTCTGGGATTCGAGGTGTACGGGTTCCAGGATCGCAGTACCCGCGCCGAGCGGCGCGGGTACTGCGGGGGCAGGGCGAGACTCCCAGGCGATTCCTTACAAAGACAATTAGGTTCGGATAGCTACCATATGTTTTGTAACGGAAAACTGAGTATCAAACGGCGCTGGCAATCAGTACCACGCCAGCGGCTGAGATGAGCCCGCCTGACATCAGGATCAGTTCCGGTTTCTCCGGCCGCATCGCCACAAGGCGCCCGATCGCCAGGCCGACCCCGATCAGCAGCGCACTTGCAGCCAACAGCCCGGCGGCGAAGTAGGCCAGTATTCCCCCGGCGTCCGGCGCCGCGTAGAAGTGTGCGTTTCCGTGCAGGAGGCCGATTATCGCCAATGCTACCCGTGCGAGCCAGGGAGGTAGCGACCCGCGTGCGGAGATCATCAGTCCGGCGACGAGGACCGTGACGGCGAGGAGTGGATCGATCGCAGGCAGGGCCAGGCCGGAGAACCCGGCGACCACCCCGATTGCCAGGGTGCCCAGGAAAACGATCGGTGCCGCGTGTTCGGAAGCGCCCTTGCGGCTACCCGCCCAGAGTCCGATCGCAAGCAGGACCAGCAGATGGTCCAGTCCGGTGAAAGGGTGTGCGAACCCGGAACCGAGCCCTCCCGATGTTGCCGTCTCATGCGCATGCGCCGCGCCCGCGATCCATGGAACCAGCACCAGCGGAGCCACGGTTGCAACTTTTCTCATTTTCGCCTCCTGATCGTCGATGAACCCGTTTGCCGTGAAACGTATTATAGGTTGAAGTCGAAAATCGTTCTAATCTTGACCTCCATCAACCGGGTGGGGGTTTGTCTGTGAAAGGCTACACTACTTTAGAGGTTGAGATTATTGGTACGACCGGGTGAAGCGCACGGCGAATGGCCGGGCGAGGACGTCGGGTAGTTGGAACCCGGATTCCATCGATTGAGGAGGGGAGTTGTCATGCCGACGAAGAAGACCTTCTACGACGTCATGCGCGAGCACGGCATCACCCGGCGCAGTTTTCTCAAATTCTGCAGCCTGACGGCCGCCGGACTGGGACTGGGGCCGGAGTTTGCAGGCAAGATCGCCCACGCGTTGGAGACGAAACCGAGGACGCCGGTGATCTGGCTGCACGGGCTCGAATGCACCTGCTGTACGGAGTCCTTCATCCGGTCGGGTCATCCGCTTGCAGGGGACGTGATCCTGTCCATGATCTCGCTGGACTACGACGACACCCTGATGGCGGCCGCGGGCCACCAGGCCGAGGAAATACTCGAGCGTACCGTCGCCGAGCACGACGGCAACTTCATCTTGGCCTGCGAGGGTAACCCGCCGCTCAACGAGGACGGCATGTTCTGCATCCAGGCGGGCAAGCCGTACGTCGAGAAGCTCAAGCACATGGCAGCGCACTGCAAGGCCATCATCGCCTGGGGCTCCTGCGCCTCCTGGGGTTGCGTGCAGGCCGCGCGCCCCAACCCGACCCGCGCCACGCCCATCCACAAGGTCATCTTCGACAAGCCGATCATCAAGGTGCCGGGATGTCCGCCGATCGCCGAGGTCATGACCGGAGTGATCACCTACATGGTGGCCTTTGACCAGTTGCCGGCGCTCGATCGCCAGGGTCGCCCGAAGATGTTCTACAGCCAGCGGTTGCACGACAAGTGCTATCGGCGCCCGCACTTCGACGCCGGGCAGTTCGTGGAGCGCTTCGACGACGAGGGCGCACGCAAGGGGTATTGCCTCTACAAGGTCGGCTGCAAGGGACCGACGACACACAACGCCTGTTCGACCATCGAGTGGAACGGCGGGCTATCCTGGCCGGTCAAGTCCGGGCACGGTTGCCTGGGTTGCGCGGAGGACGACTTCTGGGACAAGGGCTCGTTCTACAGTCCGGTGACCCACCTCGGCATCACCGGCAGGGTCGAGGCAACAGCCGATCAGGTCGGCGCGGTCCTGGCCGGTGCGGCGGCGATCGGTGTCGCGGCCCATGCAACGGCCTCCGCGGTCAGTCACTTCAAGCATAAGAAAGGCGAGGAGGAAGGCGAATGAGCACGCAAGTCACCCCGAACGGATTCGAACTCGACACCTCGGGTCAACGCGTGGTCGTCGATCCCTTCTGCCGGATCGAGGGGCATTTGCGCATCGAGGTCAATCTCGACGAGGAAAACGTGATCCAAAATGCGGTCTCCACCGGCTGCATGTGGCGCGGTCTGGAGGTGATTCTCAACGGTCGCGATCCCCGCGATGCCTGGGCCTTCACCGAGCGGATCTGCGGCGTGTGCACCGGGGTTCACGCCCTGGCCTCGGTTCGCGCGGTGGAGGACTCGCTCGGAATCCCAATCCCGCAGAACGCCAACCACATCCGCAACCTGATGATGCTGGCGCAATACACCCAGGACCATCTGGTGCATTTCTATCATCTGCACGCCCTGGACTGGGTGGACGTGGTCAGTGCCCTGAAGGCCGATCCGAAGGAGACCTCGGCGCTGCAGCAGAGCCTCTCGCCCTGGCCGAAGTCCTCCCCCGGCTATTTTCGCGACGTGCAGGGGCGGCTCAAACGCTTCGTGGAGTCCGGTCAACTGGGTCCCTTCAGCAATGCGTACTGGGGCAGCCCGGCCTACAAGCTCCCGCCCGCCGCCAACCTGATGGCGGTGACCCACTACCTGGAGGCGCTGGACTTCCAGCGCCAGATCGTCAAGATCCACACCATTTTCGGTGGGCGCAATCCCCATCCGAACTGGCTGGTCGGTGGCATGCCGTGTTCGATCAACATCAACGAGACCGGGGCCGTCGGTGCGGTGAACATTGCCTGGTTACAGCAGGTCTCCGACATCATCGACCAGTCGATCACCTTCGTCGACCAGGTGTACATCCCGGACCTCAAGGCCATCGCCTCGTTCTACAAGGACTGGACGTTCGGGGGCGGGCTGTCCAGCAAGAACCTGATGTCCTACGGGGAGTTCCCGGACCGCGCCAACGATTACTCCAACGAAAGCCTGGGTCTGCCCAGCGGGGTGATCATCGATGGCGACCTGACGACGGTGCACGAGATCGATGTGCGGGACCCCGAGCAGATCCAGGAATTCGTCGATCACTCCTGGTACCAGTATCCGGAGCCGGATATGGGTCTGCACCCCTGGGACGGCATTACCGAAGCCCTGTTCGAACTCGGTCCGAACGCCAAGGGCACCAAGACGAACATCGAGCAGGTGGACGAAGGCGCCAAGTACTCCTGGCTGAAGGCCCCGCGCTGGCGCGGGCACGCCATGGAGGTCGGGCCGCTGGCGCGCTACGTGATCGCCTACGCCAGCGGCAACGAGGAGATCCAGGCGCAGGTCGACGGGCTGCTCAGCGATCTGGACCTGCCGCTCCCCGCACTGTTCTCGACCCTGGGGCGTACCGCGGCGCGCGGTCTGGAATGCTCCTGGGCGGCCCACCGCATGCGCAGCGTGCACGACAAGTTGATGGCGAACCTTAAGGCGGGCGACGTGGCCACGGCCAACATGGACAAGTGGGAGCCCGATACCTGGCCGGCCACCTCCAAAGGCGTTGGTCGGGCGGAGGCGCCGCGCGGCGCGCTGGGCCACTGGATCCGGATCGCCGATGGAAAGATCGACAACTACCAGGCCGTGGTGCCGACCACCTGGAATGCCTCGCCGCGGGATCCGAAGGGTCAGATCGGTGCCTACGAGGCGGCCCTTCTGGGGACGCCGCTGGCGAAATCCGATGAGCCGCTAGAGATCCTGCGTACGATCCACAGCTTCGATCCCTGTCTCGCCTGCGCCTCTCACATCATCTCCAGCGACGGCGAGGAACTGGCCGCGGTGAAGATCCGTTGAGGGTTCCGGCACGACAGCGAGCGACGGGAAATCGATCATGACAACATCGACGAATGAAGACGTGCGCGATATTGCATACTCCAAACCGGTCTACGTGTTCGAGGCGCCGGTGCGGGTCTGGCACTGGGTTCAGGCGCTGAGCATCGTGGTGCTGGCGGCGACCGGGTACCTGATCGCCAATCCGCTGCCCTCGGTCGGCGGTGAGGCCAGCGATCATTTCATGATGGGCAACATCCGCATGATTCACTTCATCGCGGCCTACGTCTTCGCGATCGGGTTCGCGGTGCGGATCTACTGGGCCTTCGTCGGCAACAGCTATTCGCGGGAGATCTTCTACCTGCCGTTCTGGAGGATCGCCTGGTGGCGGGAACTGGTGCACGAACTGAAGTCCTACCTGTTCCTCACCAGCGAGATACACAAGATTCCGGGACACAACCCGCTCGCGCAGACGGCGATGTTCTTATTGAACACACTGCTCGGTCTGTTCATGATCTTCACCGGCTTCGCCCTGTACAGCGAGGGGCTTGGACAGGGAAGCTGGGCGGACCGGCTCTTCGGTTGGGTGATCCCCCTGCTCGGTGGTTCCGAATCCGTGCACAACCTGCACGACTTGGGCATGTGGCTGATGATCACCTTCGTGATCATTCACGTCTACATGGCGATGCGCGCCGACGTCATCACCCGGCAGAGCAGCGTCAGCACGATGATCGGAGGCTGGCGGCTGTTCAAGGACGACCGGCCTTGATTCCATTTCAGGGTCTGCGATGAGCGGAATGGAGATCGCCGAAGGGACGCTGGTGCTCGGCATCGGGAACCTTCTCTGGGCGGACGAGGGATTCGGCGTGCGCGCCGTGGAGGCCCTCAACGAGGGCTACCGATTTGCGCCGCACGTCACGGTGATGGATGGCGGTACCCAGGGGATGTTTCTCCTGCCCCATGTCACCGCGGCGTGCAACCTGCTGATCCTGGATGCGATCGACTTCGGTCTGAAACCCGGTGAGCTCAGGCTGATCCTCGATCGCGATGTCCCCCAGTATCTCGGGGCGAAGAAGATCAGCATGCACCAGACCGGCTTCCAGGAGGTACTGGCCTCGGCGGATCTGCTTGGCCGGTTGCCCCGGCGCCTGGCGCTGGTCGGGGTGCAGCCGTGCCGTCTGGACGACTACGGGGGAAGCCTGCGGCCGGATGTGAAGCGGCGGATTCCCGAGGCCGTGGCCATGGCTATCCGGGTCCTGGAGACATGGGGCGTCTCCGTGACACCGCGGGGCGAATCGCCCGAGCGATCGGAACCTACCGGGCCGCGCGCCCTGTCCATCGAACGATACGAGGAACGAACCGAATGACGTCACCGCTGATCCAGCGCCTGTTCGACGAGTATGGCTACCCCGAGGTTACGGCCGATACCCACGACGAGTTCGTCAACGGGCCAGGGCTGCGCGTGCTGTTCTTCGCCGGCGACCCCGACCGCTACCGCGAGACCAACGACGTCGCCGTCGTGCTCCCCGAACTGGTCAAGGCCTTCGCCGGTCAGATCCATCCGGGGGTGGTGGCGGCGAGCGACGAACTGGCGTTACAGAAGCGGTATGGATTCACGGCCTGGCCGGCCCTGGTGTTTCTGCGCAGCGACGGATACCTCGGCGCGATCACCGGGATCGAGAACTGGAGCGAGTATCTCGAGGAGATCTCGAAGCTGTTCACGGCCGAGGTGCGGCGCCCACCCTCGATCGGCATCCCCCTGGTGGGCGCGTGAATACGCGCGCGGAGGGAAGGGCGCAGATCCGCGAGTATCGAACCGGACGAGACAGGACAGTGTGACCATGGGCATTCAAGACATACCCATCGTGGGCATAGGACCCGGCAGCCAGCCGGCCGAGGAAGACGGTGCGGTGATGGAGTACATCAGCATGCCGAAGGGCATGAACACCTACCGTCAGCCGGAGGTGCCCGAGGCCGACGCCGTCCAACTCCTCGACGGCGCGCGGCAGACCATGCAGTGGCTGGAGCAGGCGTTGCAGCAGGTAGCGCAGGAAGGCGGTTCGCAGACGGCGGACATCTCCGCCCTCGACACGGAGAACCGGGAACTGGTCAATCAGATCCTCGGCGAGGGCGAGGTCAGCGTTCGCTACCACGGGGACTTCACGGCACGGGTACAGGAATCCGTGCTCGCCGGCGTCTGGCGCACGCACTACCTGGACGGCGCGGGGCGGGTCGCGCACGATCTCATCGAGGTGGCGGATGTTCCCCTGGTGGTGCGGCTTCCCGGCCGGCAGCGGGTGAGCTGGGAATCGGTGACCACGAGCGAGGGGCCGCCCGCGGACGTCTTCAACGCACCGTCGGTTCTGACCGAGCTGAGGGAACACTGGCGGAGACATCGCCCGGGCGAGGTGGCGCATGTCATCAACCTGACACTGCTGCCCCTGTCCGAAGCCGATATCGCCTGGTTGAACACGGCGCTGCGTCCGGGGCCCCTGGACATCCTCTCCCGGGGGTACGGAGATTGCCGGATCACGGGTGTCGCCGCCCCCGGAATCTGGTGGGTACGGTATTACAATTCCATGGCGACACTGATCCTCAACACCCTGGAGGTTGTGGACGTGCCACAGGTGGCCAGAGCGGCGCCCGAGGACATCGAGGATTCGAGGCAGCGCCTGGTGGAAATCGTTGAACCCTACCGGCAGGCCGGAAGCTGGCGGACATGAAGCTCAACGACAGCGATGTCCCTTCCCGGCTGCGCGATGCGACACGGCTGGAGTGCCGGATCTGCTGGTACGTCTACGACCCCGTCGAGGGCGATCCTGTCGAGCAGATTCCGCCCGGAACGCCGTTCTCCGCGTTGCCGGATCACTGGCGCTGCCCGCAGTGCGATGCCGACAAGGGGATGTTCCTGCCGGTGGACGAGTGAGTCAGGTGGAGGTCGAGCTGGTTCGGGCGTTCCGCCGCATCGACGAGGAGCGGATGCGGGGGCTGCCGATCGGCAACCCGCGTCTGCGGGTCGAGGCGATCGGTTTTCGCGCCTGGCGGGACCATCGTCTCGGCGTCCTGGTCACGCCCTGGTTCATGAACCTGGTCCTGATACCGCGCGCCGCCGGCGAATCGGCGGAGCCCGCGGCCGACACCGGTACGACCTTGCATTTCCCCGCCGGAGACTTCGTCTTCACGCCGGGGGCCTGTGACCCGGGCATCCCCCGGTTCCAGCGCCTGTCGCTCTACGCTTCGATGCACGAGTTTCCCGACCATGAAACGGCCCGCCGGGTGGCGGAAGCGGTCCTCAGCGGCCTGTTCCAGTCGGGCGATGCGGAGACCGTCGCACAGACGGCGGGGAATGGGCCCGGGAAACTGTCGCGGCGCGACATGCTTCGCCGGCTTGTGACCGGAGGTGAGACACGTGCATGAGCTATCCATCTGCGTGGCGCTGATCGAACAGGTGGAGCGGTACGCCGACGAACGCCGGGCGAGCGGGGTCGAGCAGATCGTCCTGCGTATCGGCCCGTTGTCGGGGATCGAGACGCCTCTGCTTGAGACGGCCTTTCCGCTCGCCGCGGCCGGGTCGGTCGCGGAGGGCGCGGAACTGGTCGTCAAGGCGGCGCCGGTGCGCGTAGAATGTACGCAATGCGGTGAGGTCAGCGAGGTTCCTCCAAACCGTCTGCTCTGCGGCCACTGCGGGAGTTTTTATACCCGCGTGACCAGCGGCGAGGACATGATCCTGGAAAGGCTGGTGCTGACCGGTGTCCAGGTCCGTGATTCAGAGGCGACAACGGCCGGGGCCGGCTGAGGAGATCGAGCGATATGTGTCTGGCAATTCCGATGCAGGTCAAGGAAATCGACGGCTTCAACGCCCGCTGCGAGGCGAAGGGGGTGGAGCGCGATGTCAGTCTGTTCATGATGCAGGGGGAAGACGTGGCGGTCGGCGATTTCGTCATGGTGCACGTAGGTTATGCCCTCCAGAAGGTGACGCCCCAGGATGCACAAACGACCTGGGAGCTGTTCGACGAGGCCCTGGCAGTGACCCATCCGGCGCCTCCCGAAGAGCCCTCCGCGTAAGTTATTTCTGGTAAAAAAATAAATGAAACAAAAGGAAATGTAGTTTACATGATGAATTACATTAGGTATTGAGCCGTCTCCGCGCCCCGGGCCAGGGAAACGGAGACCACGCCGGCGACGACGGCAACACCGGAGTTCTGAATCATGTGTGACACCTGCGGCTGCAACATCACCCCTGCCAACGAGCATCTGATCCGGCCCGGCGGCAAGCACGCCCACACGCCGGAAGGGCGCGAAAGCGTGGAGGTTCTCGCGAATCTGTTGAGCGAGAATGACCGTATCGCCGCACACAACCGCGAGCATTTCGATCGTCACCGGGTCCTGGCCCTGAACCTGATGTCATCGCCGGGTGCGGGAAAGACCTCGCTGCTGGAAGCGACCATCGATGCCCTGAGCGGGGAGATCGCCATCGGCGTCATCGAAGGCGACCTGGAGACGGAAAATGATGCCCGCCGCATCCGGGCACGAGGCGTGGAGGCGATCCAGATCGCGACCGGCAGCGCCTGCCACCTCGACGCCCATATGGTCCACGACGCCCTGCACCATATGGACCTGGACAGGCTGGACGTCCTGTTCATCGAAAACGTCGGCAATCTGGTCTGTCCCGCGTCCTTCGACCTGGGGCAGCATCGCAATATCACCCTGTTGTCGGTCCCTGAGGGAGACGACAAACCCGCCAAATACCCGGTGATGTTTCGCGCCGCCGATCTCGTGCTGCTCAGCAAGACCGATCTGCTGCCCTACCTGGACGAGTTCGACCCCGATCGCGCGGAGCGGTGCCTGCGGGAGCTTGCCAGTGTTGCGCCGTTCCTGCGCATCGCCGCAACCCGTTCCGTTGACGTGAACGATTGGCTGCAGTGGCTGCGCGAGGAGATCGCCGCGCATGCGATGAGGGTGGCCCGGGGCGAGTCCCGCAGACCCGCGATCCAGCCGGACGGCGCACAGCTCCATGCCGGGGATCAAACTCACGGTCACGGTCACGAGCATAGCCACGGACAAGGGCATGGGAAGGGGCATGAACACGGTTCACACGGTTCGGGGCATCCGGGCCGACTGGCGGAGCTCTGATCGTGGCGTCCACCGCGCGGGACTGGGCCGATCGCATCTCGGCGCTACCGCTACCCGAGCGGGTTCGGGTCATGAATGTCTGCGGCGGGCATGAACGCGCCATTACCATGGCGGGTCTGCGCGGGGTCCTTCCCCCGAGTGTGGAACTCATTCCGGGTCCGGGCTGCCCGGTCTGCATCTGCCCCGAGGAGGATATCTACCAGGCGATACGTTTGTCGCTCGAAGAGGACGTCGTCCTGCTGGCCTACGGAGATATGCTGAGGGTGCCGGTCAACCTGCCTCGGCGGGAGGTGCGCACACTCGAGCAGGCGCGTGCGGCGGGGGCCGACGTCAGGCCCGTCGCCTCACCCACCGAGGCCGTCCGCATCGCCCGGGCCGAACCGGATGCAACGGTGGTGTTTTTCGCCGCCGGCTTCGAGACGACCACCGCCCCGCTGGCCGCCATGCTGGCCGAAGGTACGCCCGAGAATCTGCTGGTGCTGCTCTCGGGACGTCTGACCTGGCCGGCGGTGGCGATGCTGCTCGACTCTGGCGAGCCGGGATTCGATGCGCTGGTCGCACCGGGACATGTCTCGACCGTGATGGGGCCCGAGGAGTGGGGGTTCGTCGCGGAGCGTCACCGGATCCCGACGGCGGTGGCGGGTTTCAACCCCGTGTCGTTGCTGGCGGCCCTGTATTCCGTCCTGCGCCAGTTCATCGAAGGCCGACCGTTTCTCGACAACTGTTATCCACAGGTCGTGAGGCCGGGGGGTAACCCCGTCGCCAGGAACCACCTGAGCAGGACCATGGATGTGGTCGAGGCCAACTGGAGGGGGGTGGGCGCCATTCCCGACTCGGGATACGCGCTGAAACCCGAATACGCGGCTCACGACGCCCGGGTGCGCTTCCCGTCGCAGGACGATGCGGACCGCAAGCGAGCCGGCGCCATGCCGCAGGGATGCGATTGCGCCCAGGTGGTTCTCGGCAGGATCCGCCCGGACGAGTGTCGCATCTATGGCCTCGCCTGTACCCCGCGCGACCCCGTCGGTCCGTGCATGGTATCGGACGAGGGCGCCTGCCGTATCTGGTGGGCCAGCGGCGTCAGAAAGCGACGGGTCGCATAAGGGCCGGACGTGCCCTGGTCACCGCTACCTTAATGGCAGCTACTTTGGCGAATCTGCCCCGCGACATTCGATCCGAGGCACGCCGTGAATCCGTCCCTGGAGGCTCGACTGCAGCATCCGTGCTGCGGACGCCCTCGTATCGAACACCCCGGGACAGCCTCAAATCCTGCGTAGTACCGTTGAATAAGGCGATTGCCGGAAAATGGCATACCAGATTGCGCCGGATTTTCGTTCGTCATCACGGCGCGACAACAGGCGCATAGTCGAATTATGTCACTGTTGTCGCAACACGGAGGACGGACGAAAAGACAAGCAGGATGGTATGTCATTTGACAGAAATCGCCTAAGTGCCATTGACCTCAAGGGGCGGCCCAGTACTCAGTTCGGTTCCCCGCCTTCGCTCAGGCGGCGACGATCGTCGTCGGTGTTGATATTGGCGAACGTCTCCACGATATCGGAAAAGTCCGCCTTGGCGACCCGGTGTCGGGCATACCAGAGGTCGATCTTGCGATCCCCGGCATCGAGGAAGGCCTGCAGGCTGCCCTGCAGCGAAACCGGGATCAGGGCATACACCGGCTGCATGCGCCGTCCGTCGTCGGCCACGGCGATCTCGGCTTCTGCTGCGGCAAGTGCGCGTCCCAGTCTCGCGACGAGGTCGGCGGGGACACGGGGCCCGTCACAGGGCATCGTGGCGATGTAGTCGGTCCTGCATGCGGCGAGTGCCACCGCGAAGCCCGCCAGCGGCCCCTGATAGTCCACCATCTCGTCACTGACGACCGGGTAGCCGTATCGAAGGTAGGTCTCCCGATTTCGATTGGCGTTGATCATGATCGCGCCGACCTGAGATGTAATCGCATCGAGGATGTGCTCGATCAACGGCCTGCCGTCAAGATCCACGAGTCCCTTGTCGCGCCCCCCCAGCCGTCTGCCGCGACCGCCCGCGAGGACCACCGCCGTGATCTCGTCGCGGCCCGGCGGGTTCATGCCTTGTGGTGTCGCGAGGCCGTGGCGAGTCGGAACGCCGAGACATTGTCCGCGACGGTATCCCGGGTCACCGGATTCAGTCTGCCGCCCTCGAGCTGCAGGTGCCGCTCAGCCAATGAACGGAGCAGCGTTTCGTCGATACGGTCTCGGTTCACGGGACTCGAGAACCTCGGCAGGGCATGGGCGATATTCTTAACGACACTGGTATCGAACATGTAAGGTTGCTGGTGAAGATACATGATCTCATCCTGCAGTGCGCGCCTGCAGCGAAGCCAGGGCATGGCCAGGAGCCCGGTATCGATCGTGCCACGATCCGGTCTGCCCAGTCCCGCCATGATCTTCAGCGTCTTCCCGGTGCCGTTCACCCCGCTCAGCAGCGTGCATTGCCCGCGTCCCAGCGAGATGTCGACGCCATCCAGGACGTTCCGCCCGCGATAGCGCTTGGCGATGTCAATAAACCGGATGTCGAAGCCGTCGGTCATGTCACGAATCGCCCCTTACCCTCAGATGACCTGACTTCGCGGAATCTACGTCGAGCCCAGTTTCAGCACCAGTAGTTCGAGGGTCATGGCGGCGAATCTGGCCAGGCGCCGGGTGAGCTTGCCGGTGGCCGAGCGCACCTGTCCGTCGAGGTGGCGATAATCGGGGTTGACGACCGGCAGGGGCTGCAGAAACAGCCTCGGTTCGATAATCGACCAAACGGTCCAGGCCGAAGTTTTCGCGGGCATACTTGAGGAAGTTTTCCTGCGACCAGCGGGCGAACATGGCCATAGCCAAGGGGGCCGCGGCACGATCTCATGCTCGATGACCTGGATCAGCCCCGGATCGACCACTTGGTTGACGACGCACAAGGGTTGGCCGTCCATGGCATTGACCCAGTAGTCGGTCGTGGCGCGCAGACACAGGCGCTGGGGGACCCGGTTTAGGCCCAGCAGATTGCCCCACTCGCCCGGGGCGCTGTCGCGTAGCGACTCGATCGATTCGAGGCGCGCCAGCGCCATGAAGGCCAGTAGCAGCAACAGGCTGTCGAGACCATAATAGCCCTTCGGTCCCTCCTCGCGGTAGCGCTTCACCGCCCGCTTCAGGCTGATCTTCGTCACCCCGAAGGCGCGCACGATGTCCGCCTGTTTGGCATCGCCGTTGACACAGAACTGGGCGGCGATCGTTTGGAAAGAGGCCCGGTCCTGTTCAGCGTGAACGAACACCGGCATGCTGCCGTTGAAGTAGGTCACGCGTCCCTCCCGTTTGCCGAACGCCGGCACGGCGGTAATGGGGGGTGACGCCCTCGGGGAAGATCGGCAACTGGATTTGCGGCATCTGCTTCGGCATCGACGCCGCCGTCACGTCCCATACGCAAGGCCTTTCCGGTACCGACGGCGATGACGTGGGGGCGTATCCCGTGTTCCACTCGAACGCGGGCAGCAGGTGCGCGAGCGACCCGGAGTTCTCCGTACTGGTCGTGGTGTGGTAGTTTATGTCTCAGTCCGGCTCGATAAACTGGTGCGTTTAGTCCCATTTGCGATGGCACAAACGATCGCAGTT
>JAJDOJ010000071.1 GCA_022340215.1 Gammaproteobacteria bacterium | reverse complement strand
TGGCTGGGGTGACGGTTTCGGCGACATGTTCGGCGACATGGACTTCAGCATGCGCGGCAGTGGCAGCGGGCGCGGCTATGGCTCTGGCTATGGTCGTGGCTACGGATATGGTAACCCCTACTACGGCGGATACGGCTACGGCGGTCCTTGGGGCGGTCCTTGGGGTGGGTATCCGGGTTACGGCGGTGGTCCCTGGGGCGGTTATCCCGGTGCCTATGGCGCGCCCTACGGTGGCGCCGCACCCGCCGCACCCGCCCAGCAGTCCGGTCAGTAAGCTGTAGATTCGTGGGAAATACACAGGACACAGGGATAGTGTCTCTTTTGCTGGCCAGTCCCCGTTCGAGTGATCGGGTGCCTGGCCGGTAAGCCTCCATCTGAGCCCAACCCACTCCTTTCCCGGGTCCGGATCAGATCACCTTCGAATAGCGGTTTTCCTGCTGCCCGCTGAGGTAGCGGTCGAACGCCATACAGACGTTTCGGATCAACAGCCTGCCCCGCGGCAGGACTTGGATCCCGTCCGAGTTCAGGTCGATCAGGCCATCATTGCGCATCGCTTTCAGACACTCGAGCTCCGATCTGAAGTAGCGGCCAAACTCGATCTCGAATGCTGCTTCGACCTCCGGGAAATCGAGCGAGAAGTGGCAGATCAACTCCTTGATCACGTGCCGGCGAATCTGGTCATCCCGGTTCAGGCGAATGCCCCGGAACACGGGTAAACGGTCTGCGCCGATACGCTCGTCGTACTCCTGCAGGGTGCGCACATTCTGCGCGTAGGTGTCCGCGACACTGCCGATGGACGTGATGCCTGCGCCGATGAGGTCGCAGTCGGCATGGGTGGAGTAGCCCTGGAAGTTGCGGTAGAGCTGGCGCTGACGCTGCGCGATGGCCAGTTCGTCGTCCGGTCTGGCGAAGTGGTCCATCCCGATGTAGACGTACCCCGCCTCGCTGAGCATGCGGATACTGGTCTGCAGGATCGCGAGCTTTCTCGAGGGTGACGGCAGGTCCGCGGCATTGATCCGCCGCTGCGGCTTGAAGCGCTCCGGGAGGTGGGCATAGTTGAATACCGAGAGCCGGTCGGGCTGGGCGGAGATGATCTTCTCCAGCGTACGGGCGAAGGTCATCTCCGTCTGGAACGGCAATCCGTAGATCAGGTCCATGTTGATGGAACGGAAACCGCAACGGCGCGCCGCCTCCAGGACGGCAAAGGTCTGTTCTTCCGACTGAATGCGGTTGACTGCCGCCTGTACCCTGGGTTCGAAGTCCTGGACACCGAGGCTGACGCGGTTGAAGCCCAGATCACGCAGCAGCTCGATCGTGTGATCGTCGGCTTCTCTCGGATCAATCTCTATCGAGTACTCACCCTGGTCATCATCTCGAACATTGAAGTGACGCGAGATGACGATCATCAGCTCCGCCATCTGTTCCGGGTTCAGGAACGTTGGCGTGCCGCCGCCCCAATGAAGCTGGTTCACGGGCCGGGACACGTCGAACAGCTCCCCCTGCAGGCGAAGCTCCCGGTACAGGTTTTCCAGGTACGGGACCGCCCTGTCGCGGTTTCGGGTCACCACTTTGTTGCAGGCGCAATAAAAGCACACGGTAGCGCAGAACGGGATGTGCACGTACAGGGATAGCGGACGCGGTTTCTCCCCTTGGTCGGAACGGCGCGCGGCCTCTTGGTACTGTTCGACGGCAAAACGCTCGTGAAACTGTATCGCCGTGGGGTACGAGGTATATCTTGGTCCGCTAAGGTCGTAGCGGCGTATCAGTTCCTTGTCGAATTCAATGGCTTGCACAAGCGCCTCTCAACATGTCGGTGAGCTGGCTCGCAATCGCGGGGAAGCCTGGTCCCCGGTAATTCACTCACAACGGAAACCGCAAGACGGTATCCCCACCCGGGACAAGGCGCAACTGTATCCGGTTTGACAATGCAGGTATATGACGCGGGTCAATACAAACGTGAGTCGAAAACGGTCGCGGACACCCGGGATTTTCTTTTCCTGCGATCATCCCGCCTCCCTCTCCCTGCGATAGGGTCCCTGCCTGGCAGCGTGGTTATTCGATGTTCAGCTTCTTCAACCGGTATCGAAGCTGGCGAAAGGTGAGCCCAAGGAGTTTCGCCGCCTGGGTCTTGTTCCATCGTGTCTGTTCCAGCGCCTTGACGATGGCGTCCTTTTCCCGGGTGCTGAGGTAATCCCGTAGTTGGCCGTCAAGGGCGGGGGCCTCCTCGGGAGCCGGAGGCGGCGTATCGATGGGCGCCGGCGCCCTGGCCAGGTGCAGGTCGTCTGCATGGATCACGTTGCCGTCGCACAACGTCGCCGCCCGTTCCAGGATGTTTTCGAGCTCCCGGACGTTGCCTGGGAAGGTGTAATGCAGGAGTTTCTCCAAGCCATCGGTCGCCAGCGCTAGGTAGCCTTCCCCCCAGTGCGCGGCAATCCGGTCCAGGAAGTGGCCGGCGAGCAGGGACAGATCCGTGAGTCGGTCCCTCAGCGGAGGCACCTTCAGCTCGATCACGTTGATCCGGTAGTAGAGGTCTTGCCGGAACGTTCCACGGTCGATCTCGGCCAGCAGGTCCTTGTGCGTTGCGCTGAGGATACGAACGTCCACATGCGATTCTCGATGCGCCCCGACTGGCTTTACCGCGCGTTCCTGGATTGCCCGAAGCAGTTTGACCTGCATGTGCAGCGGTAGATCGGCGACCTCGTCCAGGAACAACGAGCCGCCGCCAGCCGCCTGAAACAGCCCCTCCTTGTCGGTGACCGCCCCGGTAAAGCTGCCCTTGACGTGTCCGAAGAATTCGCTTTCCATCAAATCGGTCGGGATCGCGCCGCAGTTGACCGGGACGAACGGGCGGTCGGTGCGGGGACCCTGGGCGTGGATACTGCGTGCGACCAGCTCCTTCCCGACGCCGGACTCCCCATGGAGAAAGACGGGCGCCTGGCTGCGGGCGACTTTGACGATGGTTGCCTTGAGTCTGACCATGATCGGCGACTCGCCGAGCAGTGTCTTCCCGGCCGCGACCTCCCCCCTGCTTTTGGCAGAGGACACGGTGTCGGTATTGAGCTGCAGTGCGCTCGAAACCAGATCACGCAGGGACCCCAGCTCGATCGGTTTCGACACGAAGTCGAACGCCCCCGCCTTGAGCGCCTTGATGGCGGTATCCATGCTGCCGTAGGCGGTTATCATGGCGACGGGGGTGCGAGGATAGTGCTGCTGAATATGTGTGACGATCTCGATACCGTTTCCGTCCGGCAGGCGCATGTCGGTCAGACACAGGTCGAACGGTTGCTTTGCTAGCAGGTCTTTGGCCTCGTTGACGTTGGCGGCGGCCTGAGTCTGCAGGTCCATCCGGCCTAGCGTTATCTCGAGTAATTCACGGATGTCGGCTTCGTCGTCAACGATCAGCGCATACGGCAAGATTCGTTCCCCCTGTTTTTCGGTAAAACCGGTCAACTCGGTGCAGGTTGCAATTCATCGCGGCGGTTTCCGGCCCCCTGCAACGCTGGATTCCTCGTAGGCCGCCGCCAGCGTCATCACGCACATCTGCTGGTATATCGGATGATCGCCGCAGGCGATACCGATGACCCGCAGGTACGGATTGAAGATGTTTTCGCGATGCCCCCGGTCCGGGACGCCATCGCATGAACCACGGCGATCGGCAGGACCAGACTCAGAACGAGGGTTGTTCGAAGCGTCATGACTCAGATGGCTGATCCGATAGGCTCGGAAGACCCTTGCCCTCCCGGCCGCATCGTACGCGGCCGTGTTCTGAGCATAGCGGACGATGAGAGAAGCGCACGCGCGCGCAGGGGATTTTCGTCGTGACTGGTCTGCTTTTCCCGGTCTGCGGTGGTGGCAATCCGATGCGCTAGGCGATCTGCCGTGCGAACTGGACCCGGAAACAGCTACCGCCGGAAGGGCTGGGAATATAGGTCAGCGCGCCGCCGTTTTTTTCGCAAAGTTGTCTGGAGACGTACAGCCCCAGCCCCGTGCCGCTGGTGCTTGTCGTATAGAACGGCTCAAAAAGCCGGGTCTGGTCCATCGGCGGGATCCCCGGGCCGTGATCGATCACATCGATAAACGGTGCGCCGGTATCGCGCGGATCACCCACACGCAGGTCGATCTTCGCGTCCTCGTCGCCGTCCCTGCCGTAATTGAGTGCATTGATGCACAGGTTCCACAGGATCTGGCGCAGGTGTCCCGGATCGAAGTTCACCTCGATGGTTTCCGGCGCCGGGCTGATGTCGACGGCGTCGGCGGGCAGATCGCGGACCCGGATGAATTCCTCGCAAAACGCAGTCAGCCATGGTTTTAGCGCCATCTGCTCCGGACGCGGCGGCTCGCGCCGCGAGAGCTGCAGGATATTGCGGATGATGGTGTTCATCCGCCGCGTCTGATCGTTAATGATCCCGGTCAGGCGGAGATCTGCGGCATCGAGATGCTCTGATTCCTGCAGCAACTGAGCCGCGTGGCCGATGGCCCCGAGCGGATTGCGGATCTCGTGGGCGATGCTGACCGTCAATTGACCCAGGGAAGCGAGTTTCGTTTCCTGTACGTGCCGATTGATCTCCGCAGCGTCCTCGAGGTAGAGAACGCATCCGCTCTTCACGGACCCGGGATTGATGTGCGCGGCCCGCAGCCTGAGACCCTGGATGACGCTCAGGTCCGGTTGTGTCTCGCCAGGGCGTTCCTGCCTGCGTATTCGGGACAGGTACCGGTCGAGTGGATAAGAGACCTCCCGAAGGGGGCGAATGTGGCCGATGACCGGGTTGCCCAGCAGGCGCCAGGCGGTCTGGTTGAGCTGCCGGATGTTGGCGTTCTCGTCGACGACGATGACGCCCTGGGACATGCGGTCGATGATGTGGCGGTTCAGTTCCGCGAGGTCCTCCAGATCGATCCCGCGCTGCAGCGCGAGCATCTCGGTCTGTTGCAGGCGTCTGGCCAGCGTCATGGCGAGCCATGCAGTCACGAAGAGCACGACGCCGAGGATCCCGGCCTGTGTGTAAGCAGTCGTCTCGAAGCGATGGCCGAAAAACGCGTAGACCTCCTCGAACAGGACGGCGATCGAACCGATCGCCGCGAAAAACAGGGCGTGCCGGCCCGGCATGAGGATGCTCGCACCGGCCACGGCAACGATCATCAACATCCCCAGTCCGGTGGTGGCGCCGCCGCTGCTGAACATCAGCACGTTGATCGCTGCCGTGTCCGCCAACACCATGACGTAGACCTGCGCGGCGAAGGGGGGGGTGCGCCGGTACCCCGCGAAGAACGACAACGCCGTCAGGGCGATGTAGGCGACACTGGTGTAGGCGTAGAGTTCCGGCAGGTAAGAACCCAGGAACTGAGGCTTCTCGTTGACAAACAGCAGCAACAGGAGTCCCGCGCTGCCGATGCGGTAGAAGTTGAACACCAGCAGCGCCTTCCACTGCGGTGTCACCGGATGCGCCGCGCTAACGGGAATGGAGAACACGGTCCGGGCTCCGTGAGGAATCAGTAGACTGGCCGCCAGGCGTCGGTTACCGGTGTGGCTGGCGCAGGAATTGAGTATGTTCGGGGCAACAAGTGCATGTCTTGGGGTATCGCGTTTCGGGCGGGCGGTTGAACTCATCGGTTCGTCGGGAGCGGCAGCTTCTTCGTGCCGGGGTTCGCGACTCCGGGACGCCATGCCCCGCTGCCGGACCCGCGGGCGAAGCCGCGAGATAGACGCTATAGTAGTCCTGCTGCCCGAACATGGGTATACGGGTGTCGTCGCATCGGGGGCAGGGAAGATAACTTCGTCCGACCCCGGCGGTTCGCCAGGACCGACTCCGGTGCGTGTCGCAACCCTATGATTTCAAAGGATACCTGGACAGACATGAACCTACACGAATACCAGTCCAAGACATTATTCCGGCGGTTCGGTATCCCCGTGCCGGCCTCGGTCGTCGTACGCGAACCCGGCGATCTCGACAGCGTACGCGACTCGCTGCCCGGCGAGGGCTGGGTCGCCAAAGCGCAGGTCCATGCCGGTGGGCGCGGCAAGGCGGGTGGCGTCAGGGTGGCGCGCGACGAATCGGCATTGCGCAAGGCGGTCGGCGACCTGCTGGGCGGGACCCTGTCGACCCACCAGACCGGCAGCCGGGGACTTCCGATCAACGCGCTGCTCGTCGAGTCGCTGACGGGCATCCGGCACGAATACTACCTCAGCATGCTGGTGGATCGGGCAACTCGGCGCGTCACGGTGATGGCGTCCGCGGCCGGCGGTATGGACATCGAGGCCGTTGCCGCGCAGTCGCCCGAGAGGATCCTGACCGAGGCCGTCGATCCGGTGACCGGTGTTTCGGGCTTCCAGGTCCGCAAGCTGGGCTTCGCGCTGGGTCTGGACAAGACGCAGATCGGTTCCCTCGGGAAGATCCTGACCGCGCTCTACCGCCTGTTTCGCGAGTGCGACGCCAGCCTTGTCGAGGTCAATCCCCTGGTGGTGACGGACGCGGGAGAGCTACTCGCGCTAGACGCAAAGGTCAACCTGGACGACAACGCCTTGTACCGCCACCCGGATCTCCTGGAGATGCGGGACATCAGTCAGGAGGACCCGGCCGAAGCCGAGGCCGCCGAGCACGATCTCAACTACATCCGCCTCGCCGGAAGCATCGGCTGCATGGTCAACGGGGCGGGGCTCGCCATGGCGACCATGGACCTGATCAAGCTGCACGGCGGCGAACCGGCGAACTTCCTCGATGTCGGTGGCGGCACGACCGCCGAGCGTGTGGCCGAGGCCTTCAAGCTCATCCTCTCGGACGCGAGCGTCCGTGCCATCCTGGTCAATATCTTCGGCGGTATCGTCCGCTGCGACCTGATCGCCGAGGGGATCCTCAAGGCGGTCGAGGAGACGCATGTCGCCGTTCCGCTCGTGGTCAGACTCGAGGGCACCAACGTGGATCTGGGCAGGAAACTCCTGGCCGAAAGCGGGATGGACGTCATCGCAGCCGACGGTTTGACCGATGCGGCCCGCAAGGTCGTCGCGGCGGTGGGGGAGGCATCATGAGCGTCCTGGTCGACCGCGATACACGCGTGATCTGCCAGGGTTTCACCGGCAGGCAGGGGACCTTCCATTCCGAACAGGCGCTGGTCTACGGGACGAAGCTGGTCGGCGGTGTCACACCGGGCAAGGGGGGGCGGCGGCACCTGGACCTCCCCGTGTTCAACACCGTCGAGGGCGCGGTGCGCGAGACCGGGGCCGAGGCCTGCATGATCTACGTGCCGCCGGCCTTCGCCGCGGACGCGATACTGGAGTCGGTCGATGCGGGTATCCGGGTGATCGTGTGCATCACCGAGGGCGTGCCGGTCCTGGACATGCTCGAGGTCAGCGAGGTGCTCGAACACAGTGAATCCCGACTGATCGGGCCGAACTGCCCGGGCGTCATCACGCCGGGTGAGTGCAAGGTGGGCATCATGCCCGGCGCGATCCACCTTCCCGGCCATGTCGGGATCGTCTCGCGTTCCGGGACCCTGACCTACGAGGCGGTCTATCAGACGACCCAGAGTGGGCTGGGGCAGAGTACCTGTATCGGGATCGGCGGCGATCCGATACACGGCCTGGACTTCATCGACTGCCTGCGCCTTTTCGAGGACGATCCCCAGACCGAGGGGATCATCTTGGTCGGCGAGATCGGCGGTAATTCGGAGGAACAGGCCGCAGTCTTCATCCGCGATCATGTGACCAAACCGGTGGTGGCCTACATCGCCGGTGTGACCGCCCCGCCGGGCAAGCGGATGGGGCACGCCGGTGCGATCGTCTCCGGCGGCCAGGGTACCGCCGAGCAGAAGTATGCTGCGCTGGAGGCGGCGGGCGTGTCGGTAGTGCGCTCACCGGCCGACATGGGGGAACGACTCCGGGAGTTGCTCGCCGGCAGCGCCGAAATCCCGCGCTGAGTTCTCCGGGTGAGCGGGGATCTGGTCATCGCGCTGGCGCAGTTCAATCCGCTGGTCGGCGACATCGAGGGCAACGCGTCGCGGATCGTCGAGTTCGCCGTCGCGGCCCGTGACCGGCATCGTGCCGGGTTGGTGGTCTTTCCCGAACTTTCGCTCACAGGCTATCCCCCCGAGGACCTAGTGCTGCGGCCGGGGTTGCATCGACGGGTCCGTGACGCCCTCGAATGGATGACCGGGGACATTGCCGGTATCGACACGCTGATCGGGGCGCCACTGGAGATCGAGGGCCGGATCTACAACGCGGCGTTACTGCTTCGCGACGGAGAGGTCGCCGCAACCTACTATAAACGCCTGCTGCCCAACTATCTGGTCTTCGACGAGAATCGCTATTTCACCCCGGGTGACCGAGCCTGCGTGGTGGAGGTCCACAACGTCCGGGTGGGCGTCACGGTCTGTGAGGACATCTGGGAACCGGGGCCCGCCGCGGAGTGCGCGCGTGACGGGGCCGAACTGCTCGTCAACCTCAACGCCTCGCCCTATCACCTGCGCAAATACCTGGAGCGCGAGGCGGTACTAGCCGCCCGGGCGGGCGAAACCGGCCTCCCTGTGGTCTACCTCAACCAGGTCGGTGGCCAGGATGAGCTGGTCTTCGATGGCGAATCGCTGGTCATGGGGAGCGACGGCGGTATCCGGCTGCGTGCCCCTGCCTTCGAAGAGGGACTCTGGTGCGTCTCGTATTCAGCGGCGCTGCGCGACGTGCTGCCGGTGGGGGACAGCCAGGCGCCGTTGGACGAGCTCGACAGCATCTACCGGGCGCTGGTCCTCGGGGTGCGGGACTACGTGAGTAAGAACGGATTCAGGGGGGCGATCATCGGCCTGTCTGGCGGGATCGATTCGGCGCTGACCCTGGCGATCGCCGTCGATGCCCTCGGCGCGGACGAGGTGCACGCGGTGATGATGCCATCGCGCTTCACCTCAGCCATGAGTCTGGAGGATGCCGGGGCGGAGGCCCGGGCGCTGGGTGTCGCCTACGACGAGATTTCCATCGAGCCGCTATTCGCGTCGTTTCTGCAATCCCTGTCCGCGCCATTCGAGGGTCTGCCGGCCGACGAGACCGAGGAGAACATCCAGGCCAGGATCCGCGGCATCCTGCTGATGGCATACTCGAACAAGTTCGGCCGGCTCGTGCTCACCACCGGCAACAAGAGCGAGATGGCGGTGGGCTACGCCACACTGTACGGGGACATGGCGGGCGGGTTCGCACCGTTGAAGGATGTCTCGAAGACGCGGGTGTTCGCGCTCGCCCAATACCGTAACCGCTCTGGAGAGGTGATCCCAGAGCGCGTCATCACGCGCCCGCCGTCGGCCGAGCTGGCGCCCGATCAGACCGACGAGGACAGTCTGCCGCCCTACGCCGAGCTGGACCCGATCCTGGAGATGTTCGTGGAGCGGGACTGGTCGATCGACCGCATCGTCGCCGCCGGTTACGACGAGGACACCGTGACGCGGGTGGTGAAGATGGTGCTGAGAAACGAGTACAAGCGCCGCCAGGCCCCGCCCGGTGTGCGTATCACCCGCCGCGCCTTCGGCAAGGATCGCCGCTATCCGATCACCTCCGGGTTCGCTGCGATCCTGGATCGACGCGGGAAGGGTGAGCATCCAATGGCCTGAGTCCGACTCGCGTCTTTCTCGAGGTCATGTCGTAGCCTGCGAATATCCGGTGCGCGTATCGGTGCAATCCGGCAGGATCCCGTACGCTCCCTGACATCGGGCGCTGCGAAACCTCACCTTTTGGGCGAGGCCGCTACGTCACTCGGTGCACGCACAGACCTCGCGGTCAGGCTTTCGCGTCTGCGTTATCATGATCGTACCGTTCGCCCACCTGCGAATGATTACCGGCTATCAAGAAGGAAGCGCTTATGGACAAACTTGGCACAGCAGGCTCACGACCGGCATGGGATGCCCTCACGTCCGTCGTCCTCATCGGCAACCACCTGCCTCGGCTGTGTGGTATCGCCACTTTTACTACCCACCTGCTCGAATCCATCGCGTCGAATGCCCCGGACAAGGCCTGTTGGGCCGTCGCAATGAACGATCGGCTCGAAGGCTATGCCTATCCGCCTCAGGTGCGGCTCGAAATCAACCAGAACCAGCTGGACGAATACAGCCTCACGGCCGATCTGCTCAACCTGAACCAGGTCGACGTGGTCTGTCTTGAGCATGAATACGGTATTTTCGGCGGCAAGCGCGGGAGCTTCATCATCGAGCTGCTGCGCGATCTCAAGATGCCGGTTGTGACTACTCTGCACACGATTCTGAAGGATCCGAGCCCTCAGGATCGTCACATCATGATGCAACTTGCCGAGTTTTCGGACCGGCTGGTGGTGATGAGCGAACGCTCAATCGAGTTCCTGCGCGATATCTACCATGTGCCGGAGGAGCAGATCGTCCTCATACACCATGGCATCCCCGACGTACCGTTTATCGTTTCCGATGACTACAAGGACAAGTTTGGTCTATCCGGGAAGAAGATCGTCCTGACCTTTGGACTGCTTTCGCCCGGCAAGGGCATTGAGGTGGTCATCGATGCGTTGCCGGTGATCGTGAAAGCCCACCCGCGGGTCATCTACATGGTGGTCGGCGCCACCCATCCTCACCTCAAGGCCGAACAAGGGGAGGATTACAGAAACAGCCTTCACATGCGTGCAAAAGAGCTTGGCGTTTCGGATCATATCGTTTTTCACGATCGTTTCGTTGCTGACCAAGACCTTTTGGAGTTTATCGGCGCTGCAGATATCTATGTCACTCCGTACCTGAACGAGGCGCAGATTATTTCCGGTACGCTCGCCTATGCGATGGGGATGGGAAAAGTGGTGGTGTCCACACCCTACTGGCACGCTCAGGAGTTGCTTGCCGACGATCGGGGCAGGCTGGTTCCATTCCGGGATCGGGTCGCCCTGGCACGGGAAGTCATCGATCTCCTGGATCATCCCGACGAGTGCCGTGCCATCCAGCAAAGGGCCTACCAGTACGGCCGCAAAATGGTCTGGAGCGATGTAGGCCGCCGTTATCTCGACACCTTCGCAGAAGCCAAACGACAGCGGTTTCGGAAAAAGATACCCGAACATCGGCTGGAGCCACTTGGTCTGCGCCAGCAACGCTTGCCGGAAATTAGGCTGAACCATTTGCGCCGTATGACCGATGGAACGGGTGTGCTTCAGCATGCCAATTACACGGTTCCGGATCGGATGCACGGCTATTGTGTCGACGACAATGCCCGCGCCCTGATCGTCGCCGTTACGGCACAGGATCTCCAGCCGCTGGACTCCTCGCTGGGTGACCTGGCCAGCGTTTATTTGAGTTTTCTGGGCTATGCCTTCAATGAACAGACCGGCCGGTTCCGCAACTTTATGTCCTATGATCGTCGCTGGCTCGAGTTAACGGGCTCGGAGGATTCCCACGGTCGCGCACTCTGGGGGTTGGGAATAGCGGTAGCGTTGGGTCGTGATGCGGGAGAGGTGGTTTATGCGGCCGACCTCTTCCAGCGGGCGCTGGATGCTGTCGAGCATTTCACGTCCCCTCGGGCGGTCGCCTTTGTCATCATCGGAACCCATGCGTACTTGTCCCGCTACAGCAGCGACAGCCGGGCGAGAGGTATGCGCAAGACACTTGGGGACCGGCTCATGGCCTGGTTCAGGAGCTCTTCCTCCGAGAGCTGGCCATGGTGCGAGGATATTCTGAGCTACGACAACGCCCGCCTGCCACAGGCTTTGCTGCTGTCCGGACAGTGGATACCCGACGCCGAGATGCTGGATACGGGTCTGCGCACCCTCGATTGGCTGAAGCAGGTTCAGACCGACGAGAAAGGCCGCCACTTCGCCGCGATCGGCAATGACGGTTGGTTTACTCGGGACGGCGCCAAGGCGCGATTCGATCAACAGCCCATCGAGGCGGCCTCGATGGTGGATGCCTGCATCGAGGCGTTCAATTGCACGCGGGATGAGGAATGGATTTCTTATGCGTACCGCTGTCTCAACTGGTACCAAGGGAAGAACGATCTGGGGGTAAAGCTTTGCGATTACGCTACCGGGGGCTGCCGGGACGGGCTGGGCACGCAGAGTGCCAATGAAAATCAGGGGGCGGAGTCCACCCTTTGCTGGCTCATGGCGCTACTCGCCATCTACAGCCAGCGAGGGCGGGAGGGGGGTTCACCGGGAGACGAGCCTACACGGCTGGATATTCAGAACGAGCTGTAGGACCGTCGACGACCACAGTTTTTTATCGTGCCGTCATTATAGAGGCGCCGTTTGCATCGCCTGTCAGCTTGGCCATCAGTTGGGGTATCCGCAGCGTTGCGATGCTGCAGCGCTGGTCGCCTAAGGCATACGGGATAATCAATTCATCCTGGTGGATCAGGGCACCGCAACTATAAACGACGTTGGGGACGTATCCCTCTCGCTCATGCGCGTTCGGCGCCAGGATCGGCTCCTCGATACGGCCGATGATTCGTGTCGGATCGTTCAGGTCCAGAAGCTCGACGCCAAGGCTGTAGGTCCGCATCGGGCCAACCCCGTGTGTCACTACCAGCCAGCCTTCCGGTGTTTCTATGGGTGAGCCGCCATTTCCCATCTGGACGAATTCATAAGGGAATTCAGGCTCCTGCAGTATTTTTGCCTGCTGCCAGAAGTGCAGGTTGTCCGAGAACATGATCGCGTTGTTCACACCATCCTGGCGTGACAGCATTACGTATTTGCCCCGAATCTTTCTCGGGAACAGGGCCATCCCCTTTCCCTGGACCTGGGCTCCGTTCAAGGTAATGATCTTGAACGAGAGGAAGTCTCCGGTCTCGATGAGTTGCGGCAGAATCGTCTCTCCGTTGTACGCGGTATAGGTGGCGTAATAGATCACAGTGCCGTCGTCGTCGACGAAACGCACAAAGCGGGCGTCCTCGATTCCCTTGCGCTCGGTTTCCGACAGGGGAAAGATCACCCGCTCGGAAATCGGGTGATCCTTGCGAAACAGGATCTGGTAGTTGGATCGCGCCAGCCACATCGCCATGTCGATGCCGTCCGTCTTCTCCGCCGGTGGGAGCTGGATATTGTCCTGGAGCTCGGCGACCTTTACCTGCAGATCGTTGAAGGCGAAATCGTTCGGCAGCTCGTTCAGGAGTTGGTGCGTTACCGCATTGCTCGCCCCCATCTCTTGAAGTTTAAGCCGGAACAGGTGTAGGTCGTAGCTTGGATTTGGATGGATCTCCGGCGTATCGACGTAATCGCTCGTGGCGTCGAAATAGATATCGTTGTTGGTATCGATAAGGCCACTGCGAAACTCGATGGAGGAGATGTGGCCTTCACCTGTGGCACGGAAGCTCATTACGAACCGGAAAGAGTCTTCGGGATCTGTCGCTTGGTTGGGAACCTGAACAATAGAGGGATTGAACAAAGCCGCCGCCTCTACCGAGTATTCCGCAGTAAAATACGAGCCGATCAAGAGTCTCCGCTCCTTCGATACCTGGTCGACATCCGGAACAAAGCCGGCTACCAGTTGGAAGTTTAGCTCCAGGCTCTGCCTGAAGTAACGGTGGCGGTGGGAGAAGTCCTGCAAGACTTTTTCCAGGATCTCATGTGCCTGCCCCTCGTCCAGATTCAGCACTCGATCGATGAGCTTGCGTATACGTTCGTCACCGCCCGGCACATAGGGTCGGGTAATGACCCGACCAATGTTTGCCGTGATAACGAGAGACTTGCGTCGCGCAAGTGGAGTAAGGGGGGTACGACCGATTTCTGGCTTCATTGCATCCACGCGGCACAAGTCCCGTTCGCTTGGTAGGGCCTGTATGGCAGACCAGGCCGGATTTTGTTGAACCCCAATAGATTAAACTATTTTCCTGTAAAGCAAGCGGGTTTGCTCCCATCCGGTACCCGGCGTGTTTGTTCTATGCTGGCAGCCCCTGAGGGTTATTGTGCTACTGTGACGCATAGCCTGTTGTTGCTCATGGCAACACCCTGTGCTGGCGCCGGGACCAGGCTCCGGCTTTCCCATAAGGCTCCTCTATGAAGATTGCGATGTTAAGCCCCCTATCCTGGCGTACACCGCCGCGTCATTACGGGCCGTGGGAAAACGTGGTCAGCCTGCTGACCGAACAATTGGTGGCGATGGGTGAAGACGTGACGCTGTTTGCGACCGGCGATTCCATTACCCGTGGCAAGCTTGCCTGGGTTTGCGAGCGGCCCTATTCAGAAGATCCTTCGATCGATCCAAAGGTGTGGGAGTGCCTGCATATTGCCGAAGTTTTCAGACGGGCGGGGGAGTTCGATCTGATTCACAACCAGTTCGATTTCCTGCCGCTCAGCTACAGCGGGTTTACCGGTACACCGGTTGTTACGACCATACACGGATTCTCGTCTCCTGCCATTCTGCCGGTCTATCGGACGTACAACAAGCGCACCTATTATGTGGCTATCAGCGAGTCCGACAGGTGTCCTGAGCTCGACTACATAGCCACCATCCATCATGGCATCGATCTGGCACAGTTCTCTTACCGGAAAGCAACAGGGGACTACCTCTTGTTTTTTGGTCGTATCCACTACGACAAGGGTGTCCACGAGGCCATCGAGGTGGCGCGCAGGACCGGCATCCGATTGGTGATCGCCGGGATCGTGCAGGACGAGGCGTACTTCCAGGAACAGATCGAGCCGCACATCGATGGGTCCACGATTGAATATATCGGCTCCGTTGGGCCGGAGAAAAGACAAGATGTGCTGGGCGGTGCGCTGGCGCTATTGCATCTGATCCATTTCGACGAGCCCTTCGGGCTGAGCGTGGTCGAGTCCATGGCTTGTGGTACGCCGGTGATTGCATTCGAGCGGGGCTCGATGCCGGAAATCATTCGTGATGGCAGTACGGGATTTATCGTTGAGGATGTGGACGCGGCCGTGCAAGCAGTGCGCAGGATCGACACGATCAACCGGCGGCGCTGCCGGGACGAGGTTGAGGAACGCTTCACCTGCAAGCGCATGGCGGACGAGTACCTGGATGTGTATCGCAAGATCCTCAAGGATCGCGAGAACAACTTTACTTCGCTGGAGGACTGCTATGGGACGGACTAACAGACCGGTGATCGAACGCTACCCAGCCAACCCGGTTCTCACCCCGGACGACATCCCCTATCCAGTGGCGACGGTACACAATGCCGGTATTGCACTGTATGGCGACCGTACGATCATGCTATTTAGATCTCACCTGCGTAACGGTCGATCGATCATCGGCATCGCCGAGAGCGACGACGGGTTCAAGTTCAGGGCTGGACCAGAGCCCTTCATGACGCCGGCGACAGAAGGCGTATTTGCGGAGTACGAGGCCTTCGGGGTAGAGGACCCCAGAATCTCGTGCATCGACGGGGAATACCTGATTACCTACAGTGCCTATTCGCGCCATGGCGTGCGTATCGCGCTTGCCAGGACTCGGGATTTCCGGACTGTCGAGAGGATGGCACTGATCACCCAGGCGGATATGCGTAACGTCGTTATTTTTCCGCAGCGGTTCAACGGTCGTTACGCCCGTCTGGATCGCCCCCATTCGGAGATCAGCCCCTGGTCCGTGTGGCTTTCATGGTCGCCAGATCTGGTGCATTGGGGCGATTCGGAGGTGGTGATGAAGCCGGTGCACTACCATTGGGACGAGTCGAAAATCGGCCCCGGTGCGACCCCGATCCGGACAGAGCGCGGCTGGCTCAGCATCTATCACGGGGTATTCGAGACGATGGACGGGGCGGTCTATCGCCTCGGCGTGGCGCTGCACGACCTCGCCAATCCGGCCAAGATGATCGGCGTTTCGGACGAATGGGTGCTTGCCCCGGAGGATCCCTGGGAAATCACGGGCTATGTACACAACGTTGTTTTTACCTGCGGTGCAGTCGCCGACGACCACGGCGGCGTAAGGATATACTGGGGCGGAGCGGACACCGTGATGTGTGCCGGGACCGCACGCCTCGACGATCTGGTTGACCTTTGCCTGAGCAACAGCCGGCCAGCCTTTTAGGCGATTGCCGGAAAATGGCATACCAGATTGCGCCGGATTATCGTTCGTCATCCAGGCGCGGCAACCGGCGCATAGTCGAACTCTGTAACGGTTGTCGCAACACAGAGGACGGACGACAAAGACAAGCAGGATGGTATGTCATTTGACAGAAATCGCCTAAGGTCGACGCGCTTGAGGCTGCTGTTCGCACCGGAGGAATCGAGATAGATGACGTCGGTCCCGATCGGCCACCGGCCCTTTCGCGCCGTCCCGCTGACCATCAGGGCGAGATTGAGGTTGTCGAGGAGACTGCTTGCGTCGATGCTCACCTCTGCACAAGGGGCATGCGGGTGAGGTGGTTGCGCGGACCCATGCAATCCGGCAGGATCCCGTACTCCCTGAGCGCGCGGAGGTAGTCGTCCCCGATCCGCTCCTGAGCCTGGGAGAACTCCAGCGCCCTGGCACCCAGCGCCGCGCACCGTGCCTCGTCCCGACTCAGTTCCCGCATGACGTGTTCAAGGTCCTCGTCGTCCTCGACCTGGATCAGCGCATCGCGTCCGGCGAGCAGCGCCACCTCCTCCCTGAAATCGTCGGTGTGAGGCCCGACGATGACCGCCTTGCCGAGACGGGCGGGTTCCAGCACGTTGTGTCCGCCGTAGGGGATAAGCGATCCGCCCATGAAGACAAAGCGTGCATGACGCATCAGACCAGGCAACTCACCAAGGGTATCGGCCAGATAGACGTCTGTGTCCGGTCCGACGGCGTCACCCGCGCTGCGCCTTGCCACCCGCCTGCCGGCCCGGGTCAATGAATTGAAGATGGCATCGCCACGGTTCGGGTGGCGCGGGGCAATGACCGGCAGGATCCCCGGTACGTCGATCCGTTGCCAGACGTGGTCCAGGCGAATCTCCTCATCGTCGTGCGTCGAGGCGGCGAGCCAGTAGGGGCGCACCACCGGATCGGCTTCCGTCGTCGATTCGGATCCAGCGCAGGCCGAGTATTTCAGGTTGCCCAGGACGCGAATCCGATCCGGGCTCGCGCCCAGCGCGACGAACCCCCGCTCGTCGTCATCGGAGCGGGCGAGTATCACACGGACCTGCCGGAGCGCACCCCGGTACAGCCTGCGGACGAAGCCGGGCGCTCCCAGGGTGCGATCCGAGAGTCGTGCATTGAACAGGGCCACCGGAATTGCCTGTGCGGCGCAGCGCTCGTAAAGATTCGGCCAGATTTCGGTTTCACAGACCAGCAGGCAGTCCGGGTGGATGGCCCGGAGCAACCGGTTGACCGCGGAGGAATAGTCCAGGGGCAACCAGGCGTGAGAGACGCGATTGCCGAAGGTCCTTTCGACGATCTGCGCGCCGGTTGCCGTGTTGGTGGTGATGATTACCTTCCGCGCAGGGCAGGTCTCGATGACCCTACGTACCAGCGGGCAGGCGGCCTGTACCTCGCCAACCGAGGCGCAGTGGAACCAGACCGTCCGCTCGAGCCGGGGATAAGACCAGCCGAGACGCTGGTGCAGGAACCTCCTGCCGCCCGCCCTGCGCGCCTGTAATGCGACCCAGGCGATCAGCGCTGGCAGGGCCAGCCAGGTCAGGAAGCGGTACAGAAGACGCACGGGCGGACGCGCGCGTTTTCCTCCGCGATCAGTCCAGCCAGGCGTTGATCTTGTTGATGTCGTCCACGGTCAGCGTGCCGGCCGAGCGCTTCAGGCTTAGGGTCGCAAGGAGATACTCGTAACGGGATACGGCGTAGTCGCGTTCCGCCTGAAACAGGCCCCGGATCGCCAGCGACACGTCCACCGAGGTCCGGGTACCCACATCGAAGCCCGCCTTTGTTGCCTCGTATGAGGCCTGGTTCGACTCTACCGCTAGTTTCAATGCCTCCACCCGGCTGATATTGGAAAGCACGGTGAGATAGGAGTCCGCCGCCTGTTTGGTGGTGTTCCGTTGCGTCTCGATGAGTGCGTCCTGCGCCCGCTGGAAATCGTACTGTGCCTCGCGCGTAAGCGAGTTGACGCGACCGCCGGAATAGATCGGAAGGTCCATTCGCACAGAGAAACCGAGGGTGGTGGTATCGCGACCGCCGAAGATGCCCGCGTCGGTGTTGTTCTGGTTCGCCGTACCGTCCAGCCCGAATTTTGGATAGTGTCCGGAGCGTTGCCGTTTGACCTCTAGTGCCGCATTCTCGGACGCGAGACGGGTGGCGATCAGGTCGAGGTTCTGATCCAGCGCTTTTTCGATCCACGCCTGTATGTCCTCGGGTTGGGGCGTGACCAGTGGCATGCGGTCCGAGAGTTTGGAGATTTCCCCTAGCCTTTCACCGATGATGACCCAGAGGGATGATTTCGCGATCGCCAGATCGTTGATGGCGGTGATCTCCAGCGCGCGGGCATTGTCGAAGTCGGCCTGCGCCACCTTCACGTCGGTGATGGCGATAAGCCCGACGTCGAAACGTTTCTCCGCCTGTTCGAACTGCTTGTAGAGCGCCTCCTTGGCGGCGCCGGTAAAGCGCACGGTGTCCTCGGCCGACAGGACCTCGAAATAGGCCGAGGCGGTGCGTAGGATCAGGTCCTGCCGGGCGGCCTCGACCTCGGCTTCGGCCTGCATGACGCTCTTTTCCGCCTGGTCGAGGCCGATGAACAGTTCCCGGTCGAAGATGACCTGAGTGGCGTTCAGGCCGTACTGGGTCTGCCCGGAGTTGAAGTCCCGGTCGCCGAACGTCTGGTCTTTACGGATCGAGGTGTCTGACTGGCCATAATCAGCATAAGCGTTGAACTGCGGCAGCAGGAACGAGCGCGCCTGGGGCGTGGCCTCCCGCGCGGCAAGGTACTGGGCCTGTGCCGCCTGATAGACTGCATCCCGGGTCAGGGCGAGATCGTAGACCTGATTGAGATCCGCGGCACTGGCGTGCGCGCCAGGGATCAGGACTGCCATGACGGTCACTAAGCGCAGGGTTTGTGTCAGCGACATGAATGCCGGTCTCCTAAGTGCTCTATCCAGGGTCGAAGTGACGATGCGATCGGGCCTGATTTCCGGTTCAATGCCTGTTTGACGCGTCCTTCAATAGGTCGGCATCGACGGATCGAGTTCACGCGCCCAGGCATCGATGCCACCTTGCAGGTTGATGACTCGCCCGAATCCCCTCGACTCCAGGAACATGGCGACCTGCCGGCTGCGAACGCCGTGATGACAGATCACGACGATCTCCCGGTCGGTCTCCAGGGATTGCGCCGCCGCGGGGATCTGGCGCATCGGGACGAGTTGCGATTCGGGCAGGTGCACACGCTGGTACTCCCAAGGCTCCCGGACGTCCAGGAGGAGCGGCGCGGGGTCCGCCGTTTCCAGGTACTCCTGCAGGGCGAAAGGCGTGAGGTTTCGCACGGTCGTCAGGGCAGTTCTGCACAGACCGCTGCGACGGTGCCTGCCTGTGATGTGTGGTGCTCGCTGTGTCGCCTTTCTGCGTGAACGGGTTCCACCGCGTCACTTCGCGCACCTTGCGCTGTGTTCGTCTCGCCCATCTTGCTCGGAGCCTCCTCAGAAAACGAACTCGGCCGGTTTCACGGCATTCTCGAGTGGCACGAGCACGGTCTCGAACAGCTTCGTACGGGTGACTTCCGATTCGCTCGCGCACCTTATCAATAGCGCGGTCATGGCGGGCGCCTCCCCGACGATCACGAACAGGCGGCCGCCGATCTCAAGGGAGTGCTCGAAGTCGGATTGATACTCGGGCAGCGATCCCGTTACCGCGATCACGTCATAGCGTTTCCCGTTGTCCCAGCCAGAGGAGGCGTCGCCATTGAGCAGCGACGCGTTGCCGATTGACGCCCGTTGAAGCCGGCCAGCGGCCTCGGAGGAAAAATCCTCGTGGATCTCGATACTGTCGACCTCGCGACCCAGGCGCGCGAGACAGGCGGTCACGTATCCGCTGCCGGTGCCGATCTCCAGGATCCGGTCCTCGGGTCCGATCTCCAGTTCCTGCAGCATCCGGCCTTCCAGTTTCGGCTCCATCATCACCTGCCCGTGTCCGAGCGGAATCCCGAAATCCGCGAACGCGAGGTTGCGCCAGGCGGCGGGGACAAAGTTCTCGCGAGGCACCGCGGCAATCGTGTCCAGCACCTTCTGATCCAGCACGTCCCAGGGACGGATCTGCTGCTCGATCATGTTGATTCGCGCCTTGTCCAGGTCAAATTCCATTCGAACGTTCCATCAGGTCGTTACGGCAACCGCTAAAGGTTACGGACAAAGCCGGTGCCGGGCAAGTCCGCCCGGCAGTCGCGAGCGGGGGGAAGCGTTCGTCTTTGGCGGCCATTCGACGCCGAGGAATCAGGATTCGACCGAACCGGGTAGGGCTATACTTCACTGGAACCAAACATAAAGGAGGATAGGCCGTGTTCGAAGCCGCGGAGTTGGGCCATAAGCTGTCGAAGGAAGCGTTCAAGGAGCAGGAAGCCGCATTGCGTACGCGTCTGCTGATCTGCCAGCGTGAGCTGGGCAAATCGGCGTCACCGGTGATCATCATCGTTTCCGGGGTCCAGGGCGCCGGTAAAGGGGCCGTGGTGAATCGCCTGAACGAATGGCTCGACACGCGGGGCCTGGAGAACTGGTCGTTCTGGGAGCAGTCCGACGAAGAGAACGAACGGCCCAAGGCATGGCGCTATTGGCGGGTGTTGCCGGCGAGGGGGACGATCGGCATCTTCTTCGGCGCCTGGTACAACGACGTGATCGACGACGCCTACCTCAGCGTGGAGGACGGTCGTGTCGAGACGCAGCTCAACCGGATCGGCGATTTCGAGCGCATGCTCTGCCAGGACGGCGCGAAGTTCGTGAAGCTCTGGTATCACCTCCCCAGAAAGGAGCAGAAGGACCGGCTGGAGCAGAGCACGCACGATCAGCAGAGCTACTGGAACATGGCCAAGGAGTACACGGGAAGTAAAAAGGAATACGCCCGGTTTATGTCCATCGCCGAACGGATTGTTCGAGCCACCGATACCGGGGTCGCCCCCTGGCACATCATCGAGGCGACCGACAAGAACTATCGGGATATCAGGACTGGAGAGCTGGTCTGTCGGGCCTTGGAAGAAGTGATGCACGGGGATGCGGCATCGGCGGCTCAGGATGCCTCCGATGCCGTAGGCCTGGGCGATACCGACGTGGACGACATCACGGTGCTCGACACGGTCGATCTCGGTCAGCGGCTCGAGAAGAAAGACTACAGGAATCGGCTCGCCGAGATGCAGGGGGTATTGACCGCACTCGCCTGGGAGGCCTATCGACAGAAGCGCGCCTGCATACTCGTGTTCGAGGGCTGGGACGCCGCCGGCAAAGGCGGGGCGATCCGCCGCGTGACCCAGGCCGTCGACGCGCGGCTGCGGCGCACCATCTCGGTGGCCGCACCGACCGACGAGGAGCTGGCGCACCATTATCTCTGGCGGTTCTGGCGTCACGTGCCGCGCG
Source organism: Gammaproteobacteria bacterium (assembly GCA_022340215.1). NCBI lineage: Bacteria > Pseudomonadati > Pseudomonadota > Gammaproteobacteria > Gammaproteobacteria bacterium. The sequence continues at coordinate 12,193 of JAJDOJ010000071.1, read as the reverse complement.
CCGGGCACATGCGGATCTTCGACCGCAGCTGGTACGGGCGCGTCCTGGTTGAGCGTGTCGAAGGTTTCGCAACCCCCTTGGAGTGGCAGGCTGCCTATCGGCAGATCAACAGTTTCGAGGAGCAGTTGACCGAGCGTGGCGACGTCCTGCTGAAGTTCTGGGTTCACATCAGCAAGGAGGAGCAACTGAACCGTTTCCAGCTTCGCGAACAGACGCCGTACAAGCAGCACAAGATCACGGACGAGGACTGGCGAAACCGCGAGAAGTGGGACCTCTACCGTGAGGCGATCGACGATATGGTATCGCGGACCAGTACCGAGTTCGCGCCCTGGCATCTTATTCCGGGTGACGACAAGCGATTCGCACGGGTCGAGGTCATCACCACCGTGGTGCGTGCGCTGCGCAAGGCCCTCGGCGGGTGAATCCCCCGATGATCGTGTCCTTGAAAACATGGGCGGACTTCTATACCGTGGCCTGACTGCAAGCTGGGGGTGCGTCCTTCTACCGGGATGCTGAGAAAAACCCTTGGAACCTGAACTGGTTAGCACCAGCGGAGGGAATGCTTCAGGGAAGGTCGATGACCGGCACGTCCCGCGAGAAGCCTCCGCCCCACAGGAGGCTACGACATGAGTGCCATTCCCGAAGAGTTTATTCGCGAGACGGTCCGCGTTTCGCGAGACGTGACGGGTCCGTTTTCGGGTTCGCGCAAGATTTACGTCGAAGGTTCCCGGCCCGACCTGCGCGTCGGCATGCGCCGGATCGAACAGACCCCGACACCCGCCGCCGACGGGGACGAGAACAATCCCCCTGTCTTCGTCTACGACACCTCCGGCCCCTTCACCGATCCGGACGTCGAGATCGACCTGCTCAAAGGGCTGCCGGAAGTCCGTTCCGTGTGGATCGAGCAGCGTGGCGACACCCGCCTGCTGGACGGGCCGTCATCGGAATTCGGCGCTTGCCGTCAATCCGACCCAGACCTGGCACATCTTCGCTTCGGGCATCTGCGCACCCCGAGAAAGGCCGTTGATGGCGCCAATGTGACCCAGATGCACTACGCGCGCCGGGGTGTCGTCACCCCGGAAATGGAATACGTCGCGATCCGGGAGAGCCTGCGCCTCGACGAACTGCGCGAGGACCCGGCGTACCGCAGGTTACTGCGCCAGCACGCGGGTCAGTCCTTCGGCGCGGCCCTGCCGGAGCGGATCACGCCGGAATTCGTCCGTGACGAGGTCGCTCGCGGCCGCGCCATCATCCCCGCCAATATCAACCACCCGGAACTCGAACCGATGATTATCGGCCGCAACTTCCTGGTGAAGATCAACACGAACATCGGCAACTCCGCGGTGACCTCCTCGATCGAGGAGGAGGTCGAGAAGATGGTCTGGTCGGCCCGCTGGGGCGGGGACACGCTGATGGACCTGTCGACCGGCAAGCACATCCACGAGACGCGCGAGTGGATCCTGCGCAACGCCCCTATGCCGATCGGCACGGTGCCCATCTATCAGGCCCTGGAGAAGGTTGACGGCAAGGCCGAGGAACTGACCTGGGAGATCTTCCGCGACACCCTGGTCGAACAGGCCGAGCAGGGGGTCGACTATTTCACCATCCACGCCGGCGTGCGTCTGGCTTTCGTACCGCTGACCGCCGACCGGGTGACCGGCATCGTCTCGCGGGGCGGATCCATCATGGCCAAGTGGTGTCTCGCCCATCACAAAGAGAGCTTCCTCTACACCCGCTTCGAAGAGATCTGCGAGATCATGAAGGCCTACGACGTGTCGTTCTCGCTGGGGGATGGGTTGCGTCCTGGCTCGCTCGCCGACGCTAACGACGCGGCGCAGTTCTCGGAACTCCGCACGCTCGGGGAGCTGACGAAGATTGCCTGGGAGCATGACTGTCAGGTCATGATCGAGGGGCCGGGTCACGTGCCGATGCAGATGATTCGCGAAAACATGGACGAGCAGCTGCGGCACTGCTTCGAGGCCCCGTTCTATACCCTGGGACCGTTGACGACCGACATCGCGCCCGCCTACGATCACATCACCTCGGCCATCGGTGCGGCACAGATCGGCTGGTACGGTACGGCGATGCTATGCTACGTCACGCCCAAGGAGCACCTCGGGTTGCCGGACCGGCAGGATGTACGCGACGGGATCATCGCCTACAAGATCGCCGCGCACGCCGCGGACCTCGCCAAGGGGCATCCCGGGGCGCAGTTGCGGGACAACGCGCTGTCCAAGGCACGGTTTGAGTTTCGCTGGGAGGACCAGTTCAATCTCAGCCTCGATCCCGAACGGGCGCGCGAGTTTCACGACCGGACCCTGCCGAAGGACTCGGCGAAGGTGGCGCACTTCTGTTCGATGTGCGGTCCCCATTTCTGCTCCATGAAGATCACACAGGACGTGCGGGACTATGCCAGGAGTCATGGCGAAACGCCCGAGGCCGCGGTCGAGACCGGCATGCGCGAGAAGGCGGACGAATTCCGGGAGGCGGGCGCGCAGATCTACCGCAAGACTTAGGCTCGTTGGGGTATTGGTTGCGAGCCGCGGGTGCACGTGTCGTGGGGTTCATCTCGAATAGACAAAAGACGTTTCGCCCTTGGCAGGATTTTCCATCACCGTTCGCGTGTACTATGAGGACACCGATGCCGGCGGCGTGGTGTACTACGCCAATTACCTCAGGTTCATGGAGCGGGCGAGAACGGAGTGGCTCCGCGCGCTGGGTTACGAACAGGATACATTGATCCGCGAGGAGGGGCTGCTCTTCGCCGTGCGCTCGGCCAGTGTGAACTTCATCAGGCCCGCGCGTTTCAATGATCTCCTGGAGGTAAACGCCACGCGTTCCGAGCTGAATCGTGCGAGTGTCACGTTCGAGCAACAGGTGCTCCTGTCCGATCGGACAATCGCGGCCGATGGCGTGGTCCGGGTGGCCTGCCTCGACGCCGCCTCGTTTCGACCCCGACCCATTCCGGAAAATCTTAGAAAGGACCTTTCCCGTGCAGGTTGACATGAGTTTCTATCGTCTCGTGACCGAGGCGAGCGTCGTGGTGCAGATCGTCATGGCGTTCCTGCTGATCGCAAGCGTGGTGTCCTGGACCATGATTTTCAGCAAGTGGCGTATGCTACGCGACGCACGTGAGTTCGCCGGAGACTTCGAGGAGCGCTTCTGGTCCGGTGTGGATCTGGGTAAGATGTACGAGCGGATCCGGGGCAGCAGCGAATTGTTCGGTATGCAGCACATCTTCGCGGCCGGCTTCAAGGAATTCGTCCGCCTGCACCGGCAGGAAGGTGCGACCTCTGCGACGCTGGTGGAGAACTCCCACCGTTCGATGCGGGTTGCGCTGCAGCGCGAGGTGGATTCGCTCGAGACCTACCTGCCTTTCCTGGCGACGGTCGGTTCCACAAGCCCCTATATCGGTCTGTTCGGCACCGTGTGGGGGATCATGAATGCCTTCCGCGCGCTGGCGGACATGCAGCAGGCCACACTGGCCACCGTGGCCCCCGGCATCGCCGAAGCGCTCATCGCCACAGCGCTCGGTCTGTTCGCCGCGATACCTGCGGTCATCGCCTACAACCGATTCTCCACCGACGTCGACCGCCTCGCTAATCAGTACGAGATCTTCATGGAGGAATTCACGGCCTTGCTGCAACGGCAGGTCCTGTCCCGGGAAGCCTCCCCGCGCCAGGCCGGCTGATCCGTGGCGGGCACGAGCCGTCGCAACCGGCGGGAAATGTCATGAGAGACCTGGACGCCCCCATTCGACGCCGTCGTCGTGTGATGTCGGAGATCAATGTCGTCCCGTACATCGACGTCATGCTGGTATTGCTGGTGATCTTTATGGTCACCGCGCCGATGCTTCAGGAGGGTGTGGAGATCGATCTGCCCCAGGCGCCGTCACGGCCCCTGCCTGAGGAGACACGGGCCAGCGAACCGATCGTGGTTCAGGTTGCTGGGGATGGCCGTTTCTACGTCAAACCGGAGCGCATCCCACTGAGTGACACGGAACTCGGTGAGGTCGTTGCGAAGAAGGTCGAAGAGAGTGGGAAGGATAAGGTCTATGTCGAGGGACACCGAACCGTACCCTACGAGCGAGTGGTGTCTGCCCTGGTGTTGCTCAAGGAGGCCGGTGTCGAGGGCGTCGGTCTGGTGACGGAGATGCCGGATGAATTGCCCGACGGGGAGTGAGGCGTGTCCGAACGACAGCGACACATCCCAGGATCGCTGGCCGCCGCGCTGGCGGTCAACGTCGCCGCCATCGGACTGATCTTCGTCGGTTTCCAGTACACGGACCGTGAGATGCGCCCTCCCTCGCCGCGCGTGGAGAGCGTCAAGGCAACGGTCGTCGATACCGCCGAACTGCGGCGTCTGGAGGAGGCGAAGCGACGCGAAGAGGAGAAGGCCAGGGAAGCGGAGCTTGCGCGCCAGCTCAGGGAACAGGAGGCCGAGCGCCAACGCCGGGCCGGGAAGCAGCGCGAGGAACAGACGCGCCGTAAGGCTGAGGCGCAGCGCAAGGCGGAAGAGAAAAGAGCAGCCGAGGAAAAGCGAGTCGCCGAGGAGAAACGGCTCGCAGAGGAAAAGCGGCAGGCGGAGGTAAGGCGCCAACGCGAACTGCAGGCCGAGCAGGAGCGCGAGGAACGAGAGGCGGCACAGCGCGAGGCCGAGGAACGACGCAAGCGGGAGGCCGCCGAGGCGGAGGCGAAGAAGGCCGAAGCCGAACGTAAGGCGGCCGAGGCGCGCCGGAAGAAGGAGGAAGAGGTGCGGCGCCTCGCCGAACGGAAGCGATTGTCCGAACTCCAGGCAGCCGAGGACGCAGAACTGCGGGAGGCCGAGGCCCGCCGGCGGGAATCCGAGCTGAACGCCCTGAGGTTGCGTTACGCGGACTCCATCAAGGCGCGCATTCAGCGATTGTGGCGGCGGCCCGCGGACGCGCCATCGGGCGACCGTTGTGTCGTCAATGTGACCCAGACCCCGGCCGGTTACATTCAGGACTTCCAGGTCACCCAGTGTACCGGGAACCAGGCGTTTCGCAAATCCGTCGAAGACGCGGTCCGGTGGGCGGAACCCCTGCCCAAGGCCCCGAGTCCCGATGTCTTCGAGCGAGAGATCCGGTTCACATTTGCACCGGAGTGATCCCCTGCACATGGCGGAATCGTCGAACTTGTTGTAGCGTGCGACATTTAGGCGATTGCCGGAAAATGGCATACTAGATTGCGTCGGATTTTCGTTCGTCATCAAGGCGCGATAACAGGCGCATAGCCGAACTATGTCACTGTTGTCGCAACACAGAGGACGGACGAAAAGACAAGCAGGATGGTATGTTATTTGACAGAAATCGCCTTAGGAGTCGATCCTGTAGCCAAAGTGCTGCCAGGGGCTCCCTGCCGTACGGTTCGCGGGGCAGTTTGACTATCCAAGATGACAAAATCCCCACGTTTACTTTTTGCCCTCGTGATCCTGTGTCTGCTTTCGGGTACGGTGCGGGCTGTCCTCGAAATCGAGATAACCCAGGGTGTGGAAGGCGCCCTGCCGATCGCCATCCTGCCCTTCTCGGGTCACGCCGGTCCGTTGGGCGACGGGGACACCATCGACGGCATCGTCGAGTCCGACCTGAAGCGCAGCGGCAGGTTCGCACCGCTCTCCCCGACAGCATTCCCGGAGCAGGTCCCGGCCGGAGATGCGGTCGATTTCGATCTCTGGCGCGGGAAGGGTGTGGAATATCTCGTGACGGGCGCGGTGTCGTCACAGGGCGCGGACGGCGCGACCGTCTCGTTCGAGCTCTTCGATGTCTACGAAGGCCGGCGCCTGGCCGGTTACCGCGTGCCGGCCGCGCAGGCGACGATGCGCAAGGCCGCGCACCGGATCAGCGACAAGATCTACGAGGCGCTGCTCGGTGAGCGCGGGGCCTTCAGTAGCCGTATCGCCTACATCGTTTCCAACCGGGGCGGCGACCAGGTCGTGTACCGATTGGAGGTGTCGGACTCGGATGGCTACGACCCGCGTTCGATCTTTACTTCGTCAAAGCCGCTGATGTCGCCGGCCTGGTCGCCCGACGGAAAGTCGCTCGCCTATGTCTCGTTCGAAGACGATCGTCCCGAGGTCTTCGTGCAGAACCTGGCTACCGGACAACGAGACAAGCTGTCCGGCAGGGCGGGCATCAACAGCGCGCCCGCCTGGTCACCGGACGGTCGTCGTCTGGCATTGACGCTCTCCGGGGGGCGCGCCCCGGATGTCTACGTCATGGACATAGACAGCGGCGGGCTCACGCGGATCACCCAGGGCACGGGTACCAACACCGGTCCCGTCTGGATGCCGGACGGGCAGTCGATCGTTTTCACCTCTGACCGGAGCGGCCGCCCGCAGCTCTACCAGGTCCCGGCCAAGGGGGGGGAGGCGAAACGCCTGACCTTCGAGGGGCGCTACAATGCCGCGGCGGACGTATCGCCGGACGGCGGCAAGATCGCGATGGTCCATCAGGACGGCACTGGCGACCGGATCGCGCTCCAGGATCTGCGGAGCGGTGAATTTCTGGTGCTGACCGACGGCCGGCTGGACGAGTCCCCCAGTTTTGCCCCCAACGGGAGCATGATCCTCTACGCCACGGAGAACGGGGGAAGGGGTGTGTTGGCGGCGGTGAGCGTCGACGGCAAGGTGAGACAGATCCTGAGGCAGCACAACGAGGATGTCCGGGAGCCGGTGTGGTCGCCGTTCACGGACTGATTCCGGTGCGACCGACCGGTCGCCCGCACTGGCGCACAAAAGAAGAATTCCATCCAGAAACGGGAGATGAGAATGGGTATTTCCAGGTCGTGGGGGATGTGGCTGGTCCTGGTGTTACTGGTATCCGGGGGGTGTTCGTCCACCGGCGGCAAGCGCGCTGACTCGGGGGCCGAGGCCGACGCGCAGGCCGCAACGGCGGGGCCGGAAGGCGCCGCCGGGGTAGGCCAGGCCACGCCGCTGGGGGAAGATCCGGACCTGAGTCTTACCGCGCTTGACAACCCCGACAGCATCGTGGCGGTGCGCGTGGTGTACTTCGACTACGACAGCAGCGAACTCTCAGAGACCTCGCGCGAGGTCCTGATCGCCCATGGAAGGTTGCTCGCGAACAATCCACAGCAGAAGGTGAGGCTCGAGGGCCACACCGACGAGCGAGGTTCGCGCGAGTACAATCTGGGTCTCGGCGAACGGCGCGCCTGGTCGGTCAGCCAGATGTTGATGGCCGAAGGTGTGGGCGGTGACCAACTGGAGGTCGTCAGCTATGGAGAGGAGACCCCCGCGGATTTCGGGCACGACGAAACCGCGTGGCAGCAGAACCGGCGGGTGGAGATCGTCTATCTTGGCCGATGAACGAACCTGGCGCCGCGTTATCCTGACTGCGGCGATACTGGTGACATGCTCCGCGGGTCCCGTGGCCGGTCAGGAGCAAGCCGCCGGGAACGGGACCGGTCAGCTTCTGCGGGACATGCTGGAGAGGCTGGACCGGATGGGACGCGAACTGCGGGAGTTGCGTGGCGAGAACGAGAGGATGCGCCACGAACTGGATACTGTGCTCGACCGGCAGCGGCAGAATTACCTGGACATCGACCGCCGGCTCTACGAGCTCGAACAGTCCCGCGGCGCGTCCGGGCCTCCGGACCCTGCCGTCAGCGGTCCCCTCGGGGCCGAATCCCGAGAGGGCGTGACCCAGGAGGGTGTCGGTACAGGTTCCACGGGCGGTCCGCCCGTTCCCGAGGCCACCGCGATCGAGGCCGCCGAATATCAGGCCGCCAGACGGCTGCTCCTCTCCGGTGGTCGCCAGGAGGAAACGATTGATGCGTTCACGCGCTTCCTTCGCGACCACCCGGACAGCGTCTATGCCGCGAACGCGCAGTACTGGCTGGCCGAGGCATACTACGGTGCCGGGGACTACCCGCAGGCGCTTACCGCCTTCGGCGAGGTCGTTTCCCGCTATCCGGATAGTGCAAAGGTCGCCGACGCACGCCTGAAGACCGGTTACACCTACAGCGCGATGGAACGTTCGCAAGAGGCGGAGCAGGCCCTAACCGACGTGATCCGTGACTACCCCAATACCGGTGTCGCGCGCCTGGCGGAGCAGAAGCTCCGTTCCTTGCGCGATCAGGGCCGCTGATAGGGTGCCTACACCATGAGCCGCATCGTTTCGAGCCAGGGCCCCCCCGCAGAGTCAGTGTCCCCGCGCACCCCAGGGAGTCATGTAACCCGCAAGATAGCGGCAGAGGACCTCAGGGTGACGGAGATCTTCCTGTCGCTACAGGGAGAGACGCGCACGACCGGCCTGCCCACCGTATTCGTCCGTCTGACGGGATGTCCCCTGCGCTGTCGCTACTGCGACACGGAATACGCCTTCACGGGCGGAGAGAGGATGGGGCTCGACGGCATACTCGAGCGGGTTCGCCGACATCGTGTCCGGCACGTGACCGTCACCGGCGGCGAACCGCTGGCGCAGAGGCACTGCCTGGTCCTGCTGGAGCGGCTCTGCCACGCTGGATTCGACGTGTCGCTGGAGACCAGCGGTGCAATCGATATCTCGGCTGTCGACCCGCGCGTCACCCGGGTCATGGATCTGAAGACCCCGGCCTCGGGCGAATCGTCCCGTAACCGGTTCGAGAACATCGAACACCTCCTGCCCCACGACCAGGTCAAGTTCGTCATCTGCGACCGCGCAGACTACCTCTGGGCCCGGCAGGTGATCGCGCGGCAAGATCTGACGGCGAGATGTGAGGTGCTGGTATCGCCCGCACACGGCAGGATCGATCCCGCGCAACTCGCCGAATGGGTACTCGAAGACCGTCTGCCGGTCAGGTTCCAGATGCAGTTGCACAAGATCCTCTGGGGAGACGAACCCGGGCGTTGACGGGGCAACAGGGAGTTGCCTCAATTGAAAAACGACTCGTATCGGGAAGGACGCAGGCCGGTACGCAGCCAAGCGAAGGGAATCTTTCGATGGTGAGAAAGGCCGTGGTGCTGCTTTCGGGCGGACTCGATTCCGCAACCGCGCTCGCGCTGGCGAAACAGAAGGGCTACAAATGCTACGCCCTCAGTTTTCTTTACGGCCAGCGTCACGGCGCCGAGCTGAACGCCGCGCGCATCGTGGCGGACGCGCTGGGCGTCGAAGATCACCAGTTCTTTCCCCTCAACCTAGCGCAGTTCGGCGGCTCCGCGCTGACCGATCAGTCGATCCCGGTGCCAAACGAACCGACCGAGGGGATCCCCGTCACCTACGTCCCGGCGAGGAACACGATCTTCCTGTCGGTCGCACTGGGATGGGCGGAAGTGCTGCCGGCGAGCGACATCTTCATCGGGGTCAACGTCGTCGACTATTCGGGGTATCCGGACTGCCGCCCGGAATTCATTGCGGCCTTCGAGAAGACGGCCAATCTTGGCACGCGTACCGGCATCGAGGGAGAGCCCTTCCACATCCATACACCGCTGATCGACAAGAGTAAGGCCGAGATCATCCGTACCGGCCTCGCCGCGGGCCTGGACTACTCCGTCACGGTGTCCTGCTACTCTCCAGACGACCTTGGCCGCGCCTGCGGCATCTGCGATGCCTGCCGCCTGCGCGCCGCCGGCTTCGCCGAGGCCGGTGTCGCGGATCCCACCCGCTACCAGGCATCGGCCAGGACATCGGCCAGGACAACGGCCTGAAGACAAGGCGACCGTCGGTTCTTAATGAAGCCAAGAAGATGCCTCCACGGAAGGTATTCAGTGCGGTCATCGTCGCGCAGATCTTGGTGATTCTGTTTGGGGCAGGTAAACTGTCGGCCTTTTCTTGCAGGGCCGTTAGCTCAGTTGGTAGAGCAGTGGACTTTTAATCCATTGGTCGAAGGTTCGAGTCCTTCACGGCCCACCAGATTAATCCATTTAAATTAGGCCTCCTCAGCAAAATCTGTGGGTCATTGGCGGTGTGGGTAGATTCCCAAGTGCATGATATAAGGCGATTTCTGCGCCTCCGGTAAAGGGGTCAGAACCCTTTAAGGGTGCCTAACTCGATTTGGGTATCGTCCGGAGCCGGCTTCGTCACGGGTTTCTTTGGCCGTCCGCGAGCGCTGTAGCCGACTTTGACGCCAAGTGCCCGTTCGATCTCGCGGAAGCGTTCGTTGCCGAGCGGTGTTCCAGTCTGTAGGCAGGAGCGCATCTCGCGGAGCATTGCGGAATCCGGCTGGGACAAGAATAGGCGGCGATAGGCGTTCTGGCGATCGGCAGGCTGTTTACCAAGGCCCATGTAGCGTCCATGGGGAGAGAGCAACGGATTGGGCTCGCCAAGGGCGTTGGCGCGGTAACTGGACCAGCGATAATCTTCGGGGTATCGACCATCGCGGCGTGTAGGGGATTGAGCTCGATATAGCGGTAGCAGGCGAGCAAATAGCTCTCTTCTTGGATGGCGTTCGCCTTGAAACGGCCTTCCTACAGGGTTCCGGTGCGTTGGTAGCTGTGGTTGATGTAGGGTACGAACCGTCTGCCGAGTGCCTGTAGCGTGGCACCGATCGCTTCCGCTTCGCGCGGCGTCAACAGCAAGCGAACACCGCCTGTCGATTGTTGCCCCGTTGCACGACATGGACGGGAACGTCCGGAAGGAAGAAGCGTCGTTTGCGGGGCATGCACAGACTCCTGGCTACGGTCGGAAGCGTAGGAGTATATCTAAAAAGGGGTCTGACCCCTTTCTTTTCCTGAAACACCCACAGGGTGGGTCAAAGTCGTTGGCTGTAAGTGGGTCAGTTTAGATGGCCATTAACAAGCAGTCGCTTCAGCTCTCTCAGTTCTTCGTGGAGCGCCTCCAGTTTCTCTTCCAGCGCAACCTGCTCTGTTTGTACCGCACCTTCGATGACGGATCGTTCCTGCTCCTGCGTGCGGTCATGCATGGTTTGCATAGTGTTGACGATAATGGCAATGAAGAGGTTAAGGATGGTAAACGTTGCGATTAGTATGAAAGGAATGAAAAACAGCCAGGCGTACGGGTGAGATTCCATCACCGGACGTACGATTCCCATCGACCAGCTCTCCAGCGTCATGATCTGAAACAGCGTGTACATGGATTTGCCGATGGTCCCGAACCATGCTGAGTACTCGGTCCCATACAGCCCGGTAGCCATGACGGCGAACACGTAGAAAAGCAACACCAGCAGTCCGGCAATGGAGGCAATACCCGGAATGGCGTGCAGGAGCGACTCCACAACGAAACGGAGCCTTGGCATGACGGAGATCAACCGCATGACACGCAGAATTCGCAATACTCGCATGACCGATAGCGGTCCACTGGCAGGGATCAGGGCAATGCTGACGATCACGAAGTCGAAGACGTTCCAGGGATCACGAAAGAAACCCCAGCGGTAGGCATACAGCTTGGCCGACATCTCGAGGACGAATACGCCGAGGACGATGTTGTCCAGCACCAGCAACCAATATCCGACACGGACCATCACGGCCGGCGAGGTTTCCAGGCCTAGCGTGACGGCGTTGATGACAATTATCGCAACGATGAAGTACTGGACGCGTGCCGCCTCAATCCAGTATGCCATACGCTGACGTGATTCAAACAGCCGGGGACTGGGTTCGCCTCGATCCATCGTTTATAGCCTCCGTTAGCCGTTAGTAAAAGCCAGAGTCGCTCCTGACTGCAAGATTGCGCAGGACAAGCCTCATTATTCCAGATCCATCCAACTTTTCACTGGGTCCGCTCACGGCTGGTTGGCTCTGCTAGGACGAAGCGATTGCCTGGCTTCGCATGAACTCAAGAAAGGTATGTGCAACAACCGACAAACGCTTACCGTGCATATGTCCGACATGCCATTACCATGGAATGGGAAACCCTTCGACGTCCAGAATCGTCAGTCCAGATTGATCACTTCCCATACCTAACGCGTGCTTTGACAAGACAGCGATACCCAAACCACCGAGTATCGCCTGCTATATCGCCTCATTGCTACCGAGTTCCATTCGCACGCTGAGACTGAGCCCATGCCTGTCGAAGTAGTTTTGGGTTGCCATGCGGGGGCCGGAACCACGCTCACGCGGAATGAAAGGTTGTTCGGCGACACGGCTTAGGCGATTTCTGTCAAATGACATACCATCCAGCTTGTCTTTTCGTCCGTCCTCTGTGTTGCGACAACACTGACATAGTTTGACTATGCGCCTGTTGTCGCGCCTTGATGACGAACGAAAATCCGGCGCAATCTGGTAT
>JAJDOJ010000070.1 GCA_022340215.1 Gammaproteobacteria bacterium | reverse complement strand
CTGGAGCGGCTGAACGAAATGTTGCTCCAGCACTATTGCGAAGACATCCTCTATCCGGAGCGGACCGCAGCCGTCATCCCACTGAACCGCCGATTCCAGACCTATAAGGGGTTTCTGGAAGTCACGGGCGAAAATGTGTTTCGACGGTATCCATCCGCCCTGCTGGAGCTGTTCCTCATCCTGCAGCGCCACCCCGAAATCCGGGGCGTGCGGGCATCGACGATCCGTCTGTTGCGCGAACACCGTTACCTGATCGATGACGACTTTCGAAACGACCTGGCGAACCGAAGTCTGTTCATGGAGATCCTGCGGCAACCCGCCGGCATCACTCATGAATTCCGGCGCATGAACCGCTACGGGATACTCGCGGCCTACTGGCCGAGCTTTGCCCTGATCGTCGGGCGCATGCAGTACGATCTGTTTCACGTCTATACGGTGGACGAACACACGCTGGTCGTATTGCGAAATCTGCGGCGCATGTCGCTGGCCCGCTGCGCCGACGAACTGCCCTACTGCCACCGCCTCTTCGAACGTATCCCCAAGCCTGAGATCCTCTATCTGGCCGCCCTGTTTCACGACATCGCCAAGGGACGTGGCGGCGACCACTCGGAACTCGGCGCGGAGGAGGCCGAGGCCTTCTGCCTGCATCACGGTCTGAGCGCCTTCGACGCGCGCAAGGTCGCCTGGCTGGTCCGCCATCACCTGCTGATGTCGGTGACCGCACAACGCAAGGACATCAGCGACCCTGCCGTGGTCAACGCCTTCGCCCGCGCCTCCGGCAACGTCAATCGGCTCACCTATCTGTACCTGCTGACCGTCGCGGACATTCGGGCAACCAACCCAGAGTTGTGGAACTCCTGGAAGGATTCTCTGCTGACAGAGCTCTACCACGCCGCGCATCGCGCCATTCGTCGTGGCCTACACAACCCGCTGCACAACCGCGAGGTCATCGAAGAAGCCCGTTCCATCGCCGCGGGAATTCTCGATGAGGAGGGGATCGATCGCCGGGCATACGAGGCACTGTGGTCAAACTTCAGCCAGGACTATTTCTTGCGTCACTCGGGCCGCGACATCGCATGGCAGACCGCAGCCATCCTGCAGCACGGTGACAGCACCGATCCGCTGGTGCTGATCAGGGAACTGACGGAGCGGGGCAGTACGGAGATCTTCATCTTCGCGCCGGATCACAATCATCTGTTCGCCCACGCTAGCTGTTTACTGACCTCCCTCGGACTCAACATTCTCGACGCACGGATCATTACCGCCGAGCACGGATACACCCTGGACACCTTCTACGTGCTCGACGAAGAATCCGAACCGATCCGCTCCCAGGGACGAATCGAGGAGATCACCGGGGCACTCGTCGCTGCACTGCGTACCCCGGACATGGAACCGGAAGAGACGTCGAGACGAACCCCGCGAAGGGTACAGCACTTCAGTTTCAAACCCGAGATCCGCTTCGCCCGGCACGACCCGACACGCAGCACTCGCCTGGAACTGATCTCTGCCGACCACCCGGGTCTGCTCTGCAAGGTTGGCAAGGCCTTCGTAGAGAGTGGCGTACTCGTTCTCGGCGCACGCATCGCCACCCTGGGCGCGCAAGCCGAGGACATCTTCTACGTCACCGACCTTGATCGTAGACCCATTACAGCGAAGTCCTGTCAGAAGGAGATCCGCCACGCCATTCTGCGGCAGATGGGCTACGAGGCTGAAAATCCGGCCGTGAACGACGCCTGATCCGACCGGAACCTTTCCCTACCCAACGGAAGCCGTTTCGACCAATTCAATCCCGTTTCCATCGGGATCACGACAGAAGATCGCCTCTCGTCCGGATCGACTGCGGGTATAAGGAACCTCATGACGATCCAAGGACCGGGAGACCTCCCTCAGGTCGCCGACGAGCAGCGCCAGGTGCCTGTCACGTCCCGCATGCTCCGGCCTGCCGTCAACCGCATCGGGATTCGGCAATTCCAGCAGGTGAATCTGGCCCGACCCGACGTTCAACCAGGCCCCCGGGTAACCCAGATCCGGGCGGGACGGAGAAACCTCCAGGCCCAGGATATCCCGGTAGAATACCAGCGCGACACCGGTATCGGCGACGATGACGCTGACGTGATGGATGGCCTTGATGGTCACGATTCCCTCCGCGGTTCTCGGTGCCCGGATCTGCATGCCGGACGCAGCATGACATATACTATCGCGTCCCGCGTTACCCCCCTCGTATCGGATGAACCCGGACCTCGACAAACTTCAGCCCTATCCCTTCGAAAAGCTCGCCCGGTTGAAGGTCGATGTCGAGCCACCGAACGGGCTTGACCCCATCGCCCTGTCGATCGGGGAGCCGCGACACCCGACACCCTCATTCATCGGCGAGGCCCTGCTGACCCACCTGAACGGGCTGGCAAGCTACCCCGCGACCCGGGGGGGCGACGCCCTGCGTGAGTCGATTGCGCGATGGCTGGCACGCCGCTACACCCTGCCGCAGGACCTGCTAGACCCGCAAGCCAACGTGCTTCCGGTTAACGGGACGCGCGAGGCCCTGTTCGCGTTTGCCCAAAGCGCCATCGACAGAACCCTTGACCCTCTGGTCATGATGCCCAATCCCTTCTATCAAATCTACGAGGGAGCGGCGTTACTGGCCGGGGCCGAACCGGTTTACCTGAACTGCGACGCGGACAAGGGCTTCCTGCCGAACTTCGGGGGATTGAGCGATTCGCAGTGGGATCGCTGTCAGTTGCTTTATATCTGCTCACCGGGAAACCCCACTGGTGCGGTACTCAGCGAGCACGATCTGGGGCGCCTGATTGATCTGGCAGAACGGCACGACTTCGTCATCGCTTCCGACGAGTGCTACAGCGAGATCTACCCTGACGAGGACGCTCCCCCCGCCGGACTGCTGGGCGCGGCGGTAAAATCGGGAAACGACGAATTCCGGCGCTGCGTGGCATTCAACAGCCTGTCGAAACGGTCCAATGCCCCCGGTCTGCGATCGGGTTTCGTCGCAGGAGACCCGGAGTTGCTGAAGCGATTTCTCCGCTATCGTACCTACCACGGTTGCGCCATGCCGCCGCCGATCCAGGCGGCCAGCGCCGCGGCATGGTCGGACGAATCGCACGTCAGGAGAAATCGTGACCAGTATCGTGAGAAATTTGACAACGCCATCGAGATACTCAGTCCGGTAATCGACGTCACCGCACCGGACGGCGGTTTCTATCTGTGGCCGCGAACCCCGGTCGAAGACGTCACATTCGCCCGTGAACTCTACCGACAGGCAAACGTGACCGTCGTGCCCGGCAGCTTTCTCTCACGTGACACCGCCACTGGCAATCCGGGGCGCCACCGTGTCCGCATGGCCTTGGTCGCGCCGACCGATGAGTGCATCGACGCGGCACGTCGCATCAGGGCCGTTGTCGAGTCCCTTGCGAAAGGCGATATGACAGGCCCAGGCGCCTGAAAACCGGCAAGCTGCAAGGACGATCGTCCGCCATAGCTTTTAAGATAAATATTTTCGGCAAAAAATCAGGCAGTTACCATCTCATGGTACAACCCAAAGAGAGATAGCACCTCTTTCGAGGCATTCTTAAAAATTTCCAGGGACTCGTGCACCTTTCCCTTCAGGGCTTCAAAGGTT
>JAJDOJ010000069.1 GCA_022340215.1 Gammaproteobacteria bacterium | reverse complement strand
CGATCGGCTGCCTGCAGTGCTGCTAGGTATTCCTCGGTGGGCAGTCCGTATGACGGAATAGCCTCTATGTCCGGAAGGTTCAGGCGCTTTAGTAACAGATCCAGGAACAGACGGGTCACGCGACCGTTGAAATCCTGGAAGGGGTGAACGCTGAGCAGGCGGCCCTCGGCGAAGGCCAGCGTCTCCAGCCATTGGTCATCAGGCTGCGGCGGGAGATTCTGGATTCGCGTGTGAAGATCGGCTGCAAAGTCGCGCATCTTCAACGCGACTAGCGCGGCTGCCGGTGGTTCGTGGGTCCCTACCAGGACGTTGATATTGCGCCAACGACCGGCGAACTGCGGGGTGAGATCGCCGCAGATACGACCGTGCAACTCGCGAATAAGATTGTCGTCGAGGGGTA
The DNA here is from genome assembly GCA_022340215.1 of Gammaproteobacteria bacterium. NCBI lineage: Bacteria > Pseudomonadati > Pseudomonadota > Gammaproteobacteria > Gammaproteobacteria bacterium. The sequence continues at coordinate 23,922 of JAJDOJ010000069.1, read as the reverse complement.
GGTCGTCGAATTCACCGTTCGCGATAGCGACGGCGGTCTGTTCGACCCGCAATGCCAGATGGGGAGCGAGCTCGGCGTAGCTGATAACGTCGAGACTGGTCTCTATCTGTCGGGTTGCGTGGTCAGGCGTCGCAGTTCGCGTTCCAGCATCTGCAGACCCACCGGTTCGCCCTCGAAGGCCATGCTGAGGGCGACCTTCCGGGGAATGTTGCGCAGGCGAATCCGGCGTTGCTGCTCGGGATCCAGTTGTCGCCAGCGCTGAATGTTCAGTTTCCAGTCCATGATGGAGATTCTCGCCGAGGTCCCGTCGATGAGCAAGCTGCTCCTTCGCCGAGGCACGCCAATCCGCGATCCGCACCAGGGTTTCCAGCCAGGCCAGGCGGAACGGCCCGTGCTCGTCGAGCAGATCGAGGACGCGGGCGGTCCAGGAGCGTCCCTGCTTCCCTTCACCCAGCTCCATCAGTGACAGTCGGAGGGTGACCTCCTTGCTCGATTCTCCGTCGAATGTCAGGGCGGGTAGGACGTCTCCTTCCCAGATGCCGCGTGCGAAGCGGGCGTCGTTTGGCGCCGGTTTTTCATCGGGCATGGCACGCAGGCTCATACGGACCTTGCCGTGGTGTGCGGCGATCAGGTAGGCGACAAGATCGACCTGCGCATCGGCCGTGCCGGGCGGATCATGCTGAGAAAGCCAGGACAATGCGGAAGCCAGTTCATGGCGGAAGTGCTTGCGCCTATGGCGCATCGGGCCCAGGCAGTTGGATTTGGCCAGATAGCCTTTCGGGGCGTCATCACAACGATGCATGGAAGCATCGAAGATCTCGTGGGCCTTGCCAAGGTCGTGCCAGCGGTCGGCGCGGATGACTTGCAAGGAAAAGTTCTTTTCGCCAACGGCCGCGCAAAGATGTTGGGCCTGACGGGCTGCGTGACCCAGGTGATCGACCAGAGCGACGGGGATACGGGTGCTCGATCGCCAATCGGCATCATAGTGTTCGTGACGGGTTTCGATGGTGGGCTCTGATACCGCAACCACCCCCTTGGCGTCGGCAGTAAAGCCAAGCCCGGCATCGTAGCACCCCTCTTTGGCCGCGAGCAGCAGGATCATGCCGGGACGCGGGTCATTCTCGAGTCTCTCCCAACTACCCGCGAGGCTGTCCCAACGCCAGGCGATACGTTTGCGTTTGCGCAGCGCCTTGGCCTGGCCGATGGAAACCGGACAGAGTTCATCCCTGTCCGGCGCCGGCTGAGGCACGGGCTGGTTCGGATCCTCCACGTCGCGCCAGAAAATCTGCAGCCCGGGATTGCCGCTATCACGGATGTAGTCGGAGACGTCGACATCGAAACCGGACAGATCCGGGTCGGTGTTAAATAGATCCAACAGGTCTTTGCGGCGCAACACCGGGACAAGGGGGGCCGGTTCGTCTACGCCCGGCAAGTCGGTTGGACCGACCGCAGTCAGATGCGCCAATTTCGTTCGGGCCGCGAAAAGGGACTCCTTTGTATAGGGTAGCGCAAGCTTTTCGGCGTCATCAGCGACGTCGATCCAGAACACCTGGGCGCCACCCTGGCTATTGTGCTCGCCATAGCGATTGCAGCGGCCGAAACGCTGCACAAGCGAGGCCCAGAGGGCCAGTTCCGTGAACAGGACCTTCGAGGAGATATCCACGCCCGCCTCTATCGCCTGAGTGGCGACTATGATGCGGTCGATGGCGGACTCCTCCTCGAGCCGGCGCTCGGTGGTGCGACGCTCGGGGGGCCGAAAGCGGGCATGGATCAGCAGATCCTGAGCAAGTCCGCGTCGCTCGCGTAACAGGCGATAAAGGCCTTGGGCGCGATCCACGCGATTCACGATGACCAGCGTCTGTGAATCCGCGGTATGGGCGGCCAGCACCGCGTCGCACAGATCCTGGAGATAGGCGACGGCACCGCCCCTGCTCGTGCTATCGGCGGTGAGTGTAACCTCTGATTTCTTCAAGATTTTTCTAGCATTGAGACGATCTTGCGCCTGGATGCAATCGGCGTCGCTCAATTCGCATCTGGAGAAGTCGCTTAGATGGGGGGCGAGATCGATAGTGCGCAACCATTCCGGGTTGAGGGTTGCCGACAGCCAAAGCGAACGACTCGTCTTCCCGAGCGGGAAGGCACGCCGGAAGGCCTCGATCTGTGCCGAAGTCGCCAGCCCCACACCCATGAGCTGCACTTCATCGAAGACCCACAAGCAGTCGTTGTGCAACAGCGCGTAATGTACCGGCCATTGGTACCGGCTCATGCCATATCCGCGCATCAGGGCTCGCGATAGCAACATGTCCTGCGTGCCGATCAAGATCATGTCCTCTTCCGGGTATTCCACCCACGTCTTCAGATCGCGCTCACCACCCATGAGAACGTGCACAGAGATCTTTCCATCTCCGGCCTCGCCAAGGATCGCCAGGTTATCCAGCCAGGCCCGAATATTCTTCTCGGTCTGTTCTACTAGCACCCTCATGGGCAGGCACCAGACCAGGCGGCGTGGTGTATCTACGTCGGGCTCGCCCGATCGCTCCCCCGTCCGCCATCCCCGCTTGAACAGCCAGGCCAGTGTGACCGCGGCCGTTTTGCCGAGACCCGTAGGTATGTCGAGAAAATCAGGCCACACCCCGCTCGCGAGGTGCTGCTGATACGGATATGGTGTCGGCGCACGGTCAACACGAAACGCAGAGCAGAATATGGAGGCGTAATCCGTATCATTGGCCACTTTTTGCTTTCTCCCGGATTGCGTATTCGACCCGACAGGTGTCGTGGCTCAGCCCATGAGCCCGTGGTCCCTACGCTTCACGACACGCCGATAGGACTTGGAATGTACCTTTTTCTTCTCGTAAATAATCACGATGCGCCTCCGTCTGCCACCGAGACTAGACGGGAGAACTGCCTGTGGGCAGCGGCATCCAAGCCGCTTTCAGCGAGACCCTCGTGCCAGCAGATCACGCGTCACTTGTGCGATCTCCCTCTCGCTTTTCCGCAGTAATTCGATTTCGAATCTCGTCAGCATCCGAGGAGTGGGCGAGGAACCAAGCCTTCGATTCAGTAATGCGGTCGAGGGCGTGACCGAACCATTAGCCCTACCATCCTTCAATGGATCTGACATGTCGTTCTTCTTGCTCGTAGGGGTTTTCATGAAATTCGTCAGTGCTGTGCAAAAAACTGATTTCGAGAATGACAAAGGGCGAAATGAAGAGAAAAAAGGGGTCTGACCCCTATATTCTGCAAATTGTTGGGATGCTCGTGAGTATGGAAATACCACCTCCGAGTGGCTTTTTTGTTTTCGAGGGCGCAAAATAGTGCCACTCTACACCAATAGTATGATTTTTGACCATTTCTTGGAGGCCAATATGGGAACTACTCGAAAGACGATCACCTTAACGGAGCAGCAAGATCAGTGGATCAAAACGCAGATTGCGGCGGGCGAGTACACGAACGACAGCGAATATATTCGTGATCTTGTGCGCCGCGATCAAGAGCAAAACGCCAAGTTCAAAGCGTTGAAACAGGCGCTTCAGGAAGGGTTGGACAGTGGTATAAGCGACAAGACCGTAAGCGATATTTGGGAAGAAGCAGAAAAACGCTATAGAGCGAAGAATGGCTGAATATCGACTGAGCAAAAGCGCCGAAAATGACCTTGCCGAGATCGCTGACTATACGATTGCAACCTTCGGAATAGAACAGTCCCGCCGTTACCGTGATGGGCTGAACACCTGTTTTCAGAACCTTGCCGATAATCCCATGTTTGGACGTAGCGCCAGCCTTGACCTTGCGCCGGAGTTGCGCCGTTACGAGTATCAATCCCACGTCGTGTTTTATATGCCGGAGCTGCGGGACATTCTGATTGTCCGGGTGCTGCATAAAAGCATGGATGCGCCAAGGCATTTGTAAACAGCATGGAATAAGTCCCAGTCTGGCGGGTGAACAGAATGCATTCATAGTGTTCACTTACTTCTGTGCAGGCAGCTCTGAGCCAGGTCGTCGCCGGCGTATAAAATTAAGGCTTGATTTCCGCGCGGCTTGCGTTAGGGTGAACAGATGGCTTACGAACTGTTCACTTGTGATGGAAATCGCAAATATCTGAACGCCGACGAGCTCGATCTTTTTATCACGGCAGCAGGACAGCAAGAGCGCCCGGACGTGCGCACGCTGTGCTTGGTGCTGGCCCATACAGGGTGCCGGATATCCGAAGCCTTGCGCTGACGGTCGATAGCGTACACATGGGCGAGGGGAGCCTCGTTTTTTAGGCGATTGCCGGAAAATGGCATACCAGATTGCGCCGGATTTTCGTTCGTCATCAAGGCGCGACAACAGTCGCATCCCTCGATGATGCGCTTGATGGTCGCCCGGGAACATTCGAGCTCCTTTTCCAGACGTGCGCGCGGAACCGGGTAGCGCGCGTTACCCAGTATCAGGTGGAATGCGCAAATGTGATCGAACCGGCCCATCGTCAGGGAATCGTTTGGATACCCGATGCATTGTAGTCGTTCGAGCGGGGATTGCCGTCAGACGATGCAACGCCGGTCGGAAAGAACATCGGGAGGCCCTTCCGCTATTCGGTCTATACGATACCCCAGCGCACATGCAACCGTCCGGTGAGCCGGCGCCACCTCTTCGCCATCATCATCCTCAATCCAGTCCTGCCGGCGGGGGGAACCATCCAGGACCCTGTGCTTACTCGGTAGAGAGTACGAGATCGAATTCGATGTCTTCGATGGGTTCGTCGCCGAACCATTGGGTGACGAGCCGCTTGTGACCCGGCGCGGTGACGATGGAAAGGATATGCGGCACCGGGGCGCCCGGCCATTCGGTCCCGAGGCGGTAGTTACCCTGTTCATCGCACGGCGGCCATGCCCGCATCCGATCCACATAGCCCACTGAGCGATCAGCCTGCCAGCGCTCGATACGTGCGCCGGCAATGGGGCGCAACCGCCGGCCAAGAGCACGCGCCCGCTGATCACCAGACCCTTGCCGATATCGCCGGTCTGGCGGTCGACCGGCTTGTGGTGTGTGCCGAGGACCTGTTTCTCTGTCGGAACGCAATCACCCGCGACTGCCTCGGCACCGATGCCATTCACGGTAAAGGCCGTCAGCAATATGAAGACGTATGTATCGTGGAATACCTCTCGGGAATCAGCTCGCCTTACCCTGGTAGGGAAAATCGGTACCATCAACCGACTCATACTCTCCCGTATAAGCCCACCCCCATCCCGACCTTCCCCCTCAAGGGGGAAGGAGAAAAACTCCGTTTCAGTTGGCCGACCCTCACTCGCGCGTCGTTTTCGTCCTACTCACACTGAATCTTGACGTTGGGACTCTGGATATCCGGGGCGAGAAAATTTCCATACTCGGCGTAGACGTCGTACTCGTCCTCTTCCTCGGATCGGTTATCGTCGCCGACCAGGATGCCCCTAGTACTGACGCAAAGCAGACGGAAAGAGCCGGTCCCTGCGGTTGACCCTGCGTCGTAACTGACCAGGACGCTCGCGTCCAGGATCTCGTCGAAGAAGTCGTCCTCCCGGATATTGATCTCCTGAACGCCTGCAGCCGTCGCCGGAGAGCTGTAGGTCGCCGTGAGGGTGTAGTCGCGAAAGCCTCCATTCGATGCAATGACCGAGCGCTTCGGTGTGATCGACAGCGCGGCGGGCGAAAAGAAAAAGTAGGAAATTGCCGACGCAGTTGAAACAACTGAAACAAATCGACAACCCGCGGAAATGCGATTGATACGGGCCTTCGCCGGGCTTTTCGCTGTGATCAATCGATGCACCAATGACTTGTGGTTCACCGCGAGACTTGAGGCAATTTCGACCCTGCCTCATCTGGGGTCGCACGCCCGCCGCAACCCTGTTTACACTGTCAAAGATTCTGTAGGCCGAGACTCTCCAAGGACCTGGTATCCGCCGGCGGGCGGGCTGGGCATTCGACGTCGAATCCGGTGCGACCGACATGGACCTATTCCAGAGTTACATCCAGCAGAGCACGCACAAGGTCCGCCAGACGATCGAGATCGCCGTGGCCGAACTGGTCGCGCAGAAACAGAACGTCCTGACGCCGGACTTCCTCCTGCTCGGCCTGCTGGCGCAACCGGACTCCGAAGTGGTGAAGGTGCTCGAGCAGATAGTCCCGAATCCCGTCGAGACCATCGCCGGGCTCAAGAGCCAGATCTATCGGCACTACCAGAGGGCCGCGCCCGTACAGGCAAGCCAGATTGTCGCCTCTCAGGAGGTCGCCGAGGTCCTGCGGGCGGCACGGGAAGAGGCGAACCGACTCGGCGACCAGTACATTTCGACCGGCACACTGTTCCTAGCCCTGTTCGATCCGAAAGCGGGCTACACCGCGGAATTTCTGCGGGAGGCGGGTCTACGCAGCGCGAAGGCCCGGGATGCGCTGGGGAAACTCCGGGGCGGGCGCACCATCGGCAGCGTTGACGCCGAAAACGAGGTGGACGTCCTTACGAGATACACCCGCGACCTGACTGAACAGGCGCGCGCCGGCGAGCTCGATCCGGTGATCGGCCGCGAAGAAGAAATCGGTCAGGTCGTTCAGACCCTCTCAAGGCGAAGGAAGAACAATCCGGCCCTGATCGGAGAGGCCGGCGTGGGCAAGACGGTTATCGTGGAAGGACTTGCCCAGCGCATCGCCGAGGCCGACGTACCGGACACCCTGATCAACAAACGCCTGCTGTCCCTGGACATGGGGGAGATCGTGGCGGGCGCGAACATGCGGGGCGAATTCGAGGAACGCCTGAAGTCCGTCCGCGACGCCGTGATCAAGGCCAGGGGTCAGGTGATCCTGTTTATCGACGAGCTGCACACCGTCGTCGGGTCAGGCGCCGGCGCCGGAGGGCTCGATGCCCCCAGCCTGCTCAAGACCGCGCTGGCCCAGGGCAGCCTGCAGGTCATCGGGGCGGACACGCTCGACGAGTATCGCCGCTATATCGAGCAGGACAAGGCGCTGGAGCGACGCTTCCACCCCATCCTGATCCGTGAGCCCGACGTGGAGGAGACGATACGCATCCTCAAGGGCATCGCACCGCGTTACGAAGGGCATCATCAGATCCAGTACGAGGACACCACGATCGATGCCGCGGCACGACTCTCGGAACGCTATATTTCCGACCGGCGCCTTCCCGACAAGGCCGTCGATCTGCTGGACGAGGCGGGATCACGAAAACACATCCGTACCGTCTCGATTCCGCGCGGCATCCGGGAACTGGAACGGGAACATCAGAGGCTGTCCCGCGACAAGACCGGCGCCTTCAACGATCAGGACTTCGAGAAGGCCGCCCGCCTGCAGATGGACATCCTGACCATCGAGAAGCGGCTCAAGGACGCCAGAGAGGCATGGCGGGCAGACCGCAGCAAGGAAGACGCTTCGGTAACGGCAGAAGACATCGCGTACGTCGTGTCGCGCTGGACCGGCATCCCCGTCGCACGCATGGTGGAAACCGAGGCGGACAAACTGGTCCGCATGGAAGAGAACCTGCACAAGCGCATCGTCGGTCAGGAAGACGCGGTACGGGCCGTCGCCGACGCCATCCGGCGCAACCGGGCCGGGGTCACCTCGGCATCACGCCCGATCGGGTCGTTCCTGTTCCTCGGACCCACCGGTGTCGGAAAGACCGAACTGGCCCGCGCCCTGGCTGCCTTCCTGCTGGACGACGAGTCGCGCATCGTGCGTCTCGATATGTCCGAGTACATGGAGCGCCATGAGGTTTCGAAGATGATCGGCGCACCCCCCGGGTACATCGGCTACGGAGAGGGCGGGCAGTTGACCGAGAAAGTACGGCGAAACCCCTACACCGTCGTACTGCTCGACGAGGTTGAGAAGGCCCATCCCGACGTGTTCAACATGCTCCTCCAGGTGCTCGAGGACGGGCAACTGACCGATGCCCAGGGCCGCAGGGTCTCGTTCCGCAACACCATCCTGATCGGCACTTCCAACCTCGGTACCGATGCGCTGTCACCGGACAAGCGCCCTGTCGGTTTCATGCGCTCGGAAACGCCCGACTACAAGGAGGCGAGACAGCTGGTCCTGCGTGAGGTCAAGAAGTTCTTCAAGCCAGAGTTCCTGAACCGGCTGGACGACACCATCGTGTTCCACTATCTCGAAAGCGAGGAGGTCAAGCAGATCGCCGCTATGTTCGTCGAGGAACTGGAAGCGCGCATGCGGCACAGGTCGATCACGCTCGCCGTCGATGACGCCGTGATCGACAAGCTGGCCAGGGACGGATTCGATCCGGCCTATGGCGCCCGGCCCTTGCGGCGCGAGGTGGAGCGGCAGGTGGAGAATCCGCTGGCGATGATGATCGTCAAGGGAAAATGCCCCGACGGCAGCCGGGTGAACATCGGGCTGACGGGCGAAAAGATCCGCCTCACGGTACGCTGACGAAAAACCCGTGGACCAGAATCCTACCCGGGGTCAACCGGTTCGAATGGATGGTATGTCATTTGACAGAAATCGCCTAAGGTCGAACGCGACTGGAAACCGGTTGATTTGCATTCGTCGGCGGAAAGGATCGACTACCCGTGGGTAACCGACCCCCTCCCTTTACCGCTTTACCAGCGACCGCCCATACCCCCCGGGTAACCGCCTCGGGGACCACGGGGTCCGCCCCCCATCCCCATTCCCGATCCGCTTCGCTCCCCCGGACCATACCCGTAACCGGGTTCATCACCGAAGCCGCCCGGATAACCGTACCGGGGACCACGAGGTCCACCTCCCATACCCATTCCGGACCTGCTTCCCTCGTCCGGACCATAACCCGTGCCATAGAACCCGCGTGTTCCGCGCCCGTAGCGGGGACCCGGCCCGTAACCGGCCCCTGGACCCGCCCCGCAGCCGGCCCCTGGACCCGCCCCGCAGCCGGCCCCTGGACCCGCCCCGCAGCCGGCCCCCGGACCCGCCCCGCAGCCGGCCCCCGGACCCGGCCCGTAACCGGCCCTTGCACCCGGCCCGTAGCCGGCCCCTGGACCCGCCCCGTAGCCGGCCCCTGGACCCGGTCCGTAGCCGGCCCCTGGACCCGGGCCATACCCGGGCGCTAACGCGTCCCCGCCCGGAGCAAGCTCCGTGTCGGTCCCGGGATCTAAAGCCGCTTCCGGACCACTTCCGCCGGGTCCCGGCTCAGCCTCGACTGGGGCCTGTTCGTAGCCGGCCTGCGGTCCAGGTCCATAACCCGGGCCCGCCCCGTAACCGGGTCCGCCGTAACCAGGTCCGCCGTAACCGGGTCCCCCGGCGTAACCAGGTCCCCCGCCGTAACCGTAGCCCGGCCCGCGGCTGCTTCCCATGCCCATGCCGCCCGCATAGGCGCTGCTCGAACAGATGGCGGTCCCGAGAATGGCCGCTGCCAGTAGCGTACCGCCGGATTTGCGTAATTGAATCATCGCTTGTCACCTTTGTAAGGGTTCATTGAATCGTCTTTAGAAATGGGGTCCCGATGATCGGGTCGACGGCAGACGGGTCAACCCGGCATTCATCCGGACCAATGGCGTAGGTCGCGCGACAGGCAGCATCCCGGAACGTCGGCAGCGGTCAAGACCCAGGGGAAATCGTTGAGGGAATGATCTGCGTCGGAGTAACAGGTAGAACCCTGCCCGGACGTAATAGTGCGCCACTTTTCCCGAAATCGCTATACCAAGCCTTGTCCAATATGAAATGAGTCTGAAGGGAGGGTGGTATTTCTAACATGATAATGAGTCTGAAGCCGGAAGGAGATCTGTTCATGATGGGGGATGAAAACCATCATGAAACTCGAAGACTTAACGACCATTGATCGATCGGAAACATCACAAACAGGGGAACTCACATGCCGCTGTCCACTCGAGCCCCGCGTTACCTCTTGACCGGATTTCTGTCCTCCGCCTTGCTGACCGCAGGCATCATGCACGCCCAGTCACGCGTCGAGGTCCCCGGTTACGTCACGGACTCGGAAGGCAACATCGTGCGCAGCGGCACCGGCGAGTGCGTCCACACCCGGGACTGGACCCCGGAAATGGCGAGCGTCATCGGCTGCGACAGCGTCACCCTCGACGCACAGGTCGAGATCGTCGAAGGCGCTCCATCGGGCATCGATTCGGCATTCGTGATTCCCGCCGCAGCGCTGTTTGCATTCGACAGCGCGGAGTTCACCGAGGAGGGGAAGGCCGCCATCGAGGACTATCGCCGCCAGATCCGCCCGGAACTCTCTTCGGCCTATGCAGGCATCATCATCGGTCACACCGACAGCACCGGCAATCCGAAGTACAACATGGACCTGTCCGTGCACCGCGCGGAGGCCGTTCGCAACTACCTGGTGCAGACTGGTGCACCAGCGGACAAGCTCAGAGGACCTGATCTCGGCCCCGCGGTCTTCTTTCCGGTTGGGTTCCGCAGACACCCATGACGGTGGAACCGCTGCGCTTGTTCCACCCTACGCAATGTCATGACTCGCTGAAAGCTCGGGAAAACCGTAGGCCGGATCAAGCGAAGCGGATCCGGCATGCTTGTTCCACCCGACGCGATGTGATGACTCACTGAAAGCAAGGAAAAACCGTAGGTCGGATCAAGCGAAGCGGATCCGGCATGCTTGTTCCACCCGACGCGATGTCATGACTCGCTGAAAGCTCGGAAAAACCGTAGGTCGGATCAAGCGAAGCGGATCCGGCATGCTACTGGTGCTGAAACCGGGCTCGACGTATCGCCTCCAACGACACCAAGGAGGGACAGGCCGAGAACCGCCGGGTCGAGGCAGTCCGCTGGCAATCTGGGGGCGACGATCTGGCCAGGGAATGCCATGCCGTATCTCGATCGTCGCCCCCTGACCGGTTTCTGACGATATGCTCGAACTCTGGGCGTACTGGTTCCCATCCTGCTGGCGGACATCGTCAACCCGGTGCTGTTCGCGTTCATGGCCTACGCGGTCGGCTCAGACAGATCGATCGGCGATTCGATCGCCGTGCTACTCGGCCATACCGTCGCGTATCTCGTCTTCGGCATCGCCCTGGCGTTCGCATTCGAAACCATATCCCGGCGCCTGTCCAACCCGGAGCCCCTGGACTTTGGTATCGCCCTGCTGGTCGGCGTCCTGCTCTTCTGGGTGGCGTGGCGAAGCCGTGGTGGAAACGGTCAGGAGAAGTCAGGGCCCTCGGTGGAGCGATTGACGCCGCCGAAGGCCTTCGGTAAAGGTGGATCGCGCCGGCGCCTTCCTGATGCCGTTGATACTCGGATTGGTGGGCATCGCGCTGGTGCTGGATGCCGCCGTACTCTATTTCACCCGCGGCGAGGGGCTGTTCTAAAGGCATTCGCCTTCCGGCGCTGGGGCACGCTGCAAGGCGGTGAAACGCCGTCGCGGCCGGTTTCCAACAGCTTCCCTATTCCGGCCCGCAGGGGCCGGTTCTGACCCAGACCCCTCGCTCGACGCGGTGCAACAGCTCGTCGCCGCTACACACGTACTGTACCAGGTCGCAGGCATTGCCGTTATGGTAGGAGCATGAAAACCCGGACGACATCCCGAACGAGTGCCGGCCTGATTTCCCCAGGTCACGAACCGCGGTCTTGATATTGCCTGTCATCCCAGGTAAATGGTTGCCGCGGCGATGGAGATTCACCCTTCGAGCAGCCGGCGCCTCGATCCGCAGGGCTTCACCGCAGCCCTGACCCCGTGGCCGACAGACCCTTGCCGGAATCCCGACAACAGTATCTGAAAGATTAAGGAAAGGCATGTATCGCACAAACAGTAACCCGCTGGCCTCGATAGCGAGTTTCCGGATCGAGGGCAGGATCATGCGCTATAGCGTGTTCATGCCCAAACTCTACAACCTCTGCAAGTCGCTGGGGTTCCAGGCCGGCAAGATCATGCCGTCTCGCGCCTTCTGCGCCGACGAGAGTCAGGGCTACCCTGTCATTCTCATCGCCAAACACTTCTGCGCCTTTCCGTTCAACCACGGTATGGTCGGCGGGGTCGTCGCGACCGACCGGCACGGCCCCCACGCCGAGCACGGCAAGGACCTGGTTATCATCCAGGCGAGCCATGTCGGCTACAACCCGGAGACCAGATCCTACGGCGTCTACAAGCGGATGCAGACCGACGACTGCACCCTGAGCTCGAGCTGCGGGAAGGTGGACAGCGTGCTTTCCTGGTACGACGCCGAACACCGGTTCGCCCGCGAGAACATCCTGATTTCGCGCAACGACGGAAACTGGACGATCACGATTGACAACCAGCTCCTCGACGAGACGCGCGACGAGGGCCTGTTCCTGCATCTGGACCGTCTCGTAACGCCCGACGCCAACGGCATATTGAATCCGGTGCGCGCCTTCAGTACGTCGAGGTGCTTTCTGGCCTCCCCGGAACTGTCTCAGCACCTCGACCAGCATGCACAGGCATCCGCGACGCGTCCGATCGGGGACAGGCTGCTGCCGCACTGGTGCTACTTTCTCCGGACGATCGAGGGGGACGAAGAGGGACGTGGGCACCTGGAACAGAACCTGCTTACCGTGATGCCCTGGATTCTGGCCTCGCGCTCGCCCCTGCTGGTCGCCGCAAAGGTCAACACGCAGGTCGAATTCGACCGGACCTACCGCAGCATTCTGCGGGCACCCGGTTATCGCGGCGCACGGGTGTTCTTCATCTCTGGCCTGAATATCGACATCTCGCCCACCGACGAGCGACTCTTCCCACTGACCAAGTTCATCCCCTGGGCGGCCTATCTTCAGCACGCGGACGGTGAGAACCGCATCCTCGAGCAGGACGATCTGTTCGAGAAACTTGAGGCACAGAGTGCCGAGAATCCCGACCAGATCGATCTCGAAAACGCGATCCGACTCATGAGTGACGCCCGGGAGGTGGCCATCCCGGGTGAGTAGGGACCACGTTCCGCGGTCAATATCAACGTCTGGGCACAGGCGGGATCCTCTTCTATCGTCACAGAGCTGGGCCTGATGGCCACGCTGCAGTGGCTGACGCCGCCACGGTATCGCCTGACGGTGGCAACACTTGCCGCGGTCATCATCATGGCGATCATCGAATTGATCAAGATCAAGCCAATCATCCACGCCTGGAAGACCCAAGCTCACGATGGGGTCGTGGCGGTGGTAACATTTGTTCTGACGCTGATATGCGCCCCGCATCTGGACAAGGGTATCCTCGCGGAAGTCGGCCTGTTCCTTTTTCTATGGCACAGACTCCGCCCCCCCTTTCGCCGTGCTCTCGCGATACCAGGGCGGCACCATGCGCGACATCGAGGTCCATCCGCGTGAGACCAGCCCGAAGATTTCGGTGATGCGCTTCGGCGGATCGCTGTACTTCGCCAACGCGGGTCCCCTCTGCCTTCGCCGCATAGCCCGGTTCGGGCTCACCTCCGATGGCCACTCGATCATGGATCGTGGATTCCCGGGCTTGCCGGTGTGACCTTTGAGTTCTCCGTCTACCCGCTTGAAGAACGAAACGGCACGCGGCAACATCGAATACGGTTTAGGGCCAACCGTCTAGACTCGGGTAGTTGTCCGGGAAATTCGAGACCGAACCCGAGGGATCTCGACAAACTAGTGGCTTTCGCAACGGATCTTCGAAAGATATGTCGCATACGACCAGGGAGAATACGAGACTTGTCGTAGGGTGGCGCGAGTGGTTGTCGCTACCGAAGCTCCAGATCCCCGCCATCAAGGCCAAGGTTGACACGGGGGCACGAACCTCGGCCATGCATACCTTCTTTGCAGAGAGATTCATTCGCAAGGGGAAGAGCTACGTGCGTTTCGGGGTCCATCCGTTACAGCAGCGCCACGACCTGGCTGTGACGTGTACTGCGGAATTGCTGGACCAGCGGGTGGTTAGCGATTCCGGCGGTCATCGGGAGCGACGTTGGGTGATCGAAACCTCGATTCGTGTTGGGAACACGGAATGGCCAGCGGAGATCACACTGACCGACCGCGATTCGATGCTCTTCCGAATGCTGCTCGGCCGCACCGCCATGGTCGGGAAGATTATCGTGGATCCGGCGGCTTCCTATCGAGTCGGCAAGAGGCCCAACCTTCGCAAGGCATATCCTGACCTGATACCCGATAAATTTAAGAGCTGAACCATGAAAATCGCAATTCTTTCACGCAATCCCAAACTGTATTCAACCAAGCGTCTGGTAGAGGCGGCGACCGCACGGGGCCATGAGCCGCAGGTTGTCAATGTCCTGCGCTGCTACATGAACATTACGTCTCATCGTCCTACGGTTCATTACAAAGGCGAGGACTTGTCGGACTTCGACGCGGTGATTCCCCGCATCGGGGCCTCGGTAACATTCTACGGCACTGCCGTTCTGCGCCAGTTCGAGATGATGGGCACCTATCCGCTCAACGAATCGGTTGCCATTACCCGTGCCCGTGACAAACTGAGATCCCTGCAGCTGCTCTCGCGCAAGGGGATCGGTCTGCCGGTCACCGGTTTCGCCCATGCGCCGGATGACATTCAGGACTTGATCAAGATGGTGGGCGGCGCCCCGCTGGTGATCAAGCTGCTGGAGGGTACGCAGGGGATCGGCGTCGTGCTGGCGGAGACGCAGAAAGCCGCAGAGAGTGTGATCGAGGCCTTCATGGGGCTCAAGACCAACATCCTGGTGCAGGAGTACATCCAGGAGGCTGGTGGCGCGGACATCCGCTGCTTTGTCATGGGTGACAAGGTCGTGGCCGCGATGAAGCGCCAGGCCAAACCCGGGGAGTTTCGCTCCAACCTGCACCGTGGCGGCAGCGCCAGCCTGATCCGCATCTCACCGGAAGAGCGCTCCACGGCGGTGCGCGCCGCCAGGGCGATGGGTCTCAACGTGGCCGGTGTCGACCTGCTGCGATCCAATCACGGCCCGCTGGTGATGGAGGTCAATTCCTCGCCGGGACTGGAAGGTATCGAGTCGGCTTGCGGCAAGGACGTCGCCGGGATGATGATCCAGTTCATCGAGAAAAACGCTGCCCTGGGAAGGACCCGCACACGCGGTCGGGGATAAACCGTTGACCGCTGTACTCACCATCGGGGGCAGGGAGATCGGCCGCGGGTCACGGCAGACGGTGGAGCTGCAGTTGCCGCAGTTTTTCACCCACATGCCCGCGGTGATGGCGGCCCGGGTGGTTCGCGGCCAGCGCGACGGCCCCTGCCTGTTCGTCAACGCCGGCATACACGGCGACGAGATCAATGGTGTGGAGATCATCCGTCGGTTGATCCGTTCACCATCTTTGAAGCACCTTCGCGGAACACTGATCGCGGTGCCGCTGGTCAATATCTACGGCTTCGTGCACAAGTCCCGATACCTGCCGGATCGTCGCGATCTGAACCGCTCCTTTCCCGGTTCGGTAAAGGGCTCCCTGGCGGCCCGTCTTGCCAATGCCTTTGTCGAGGCGGTCGTGGCCAAATCGACTCATGGTATCGACCTGCACACCGGGTCGGTACACCGGGAGAACCTGCCCCAGATTCGCGGCACCTTCGAGGAGACGGGGGAGGTCGAGCGAATGGCCATGGCCTTCGGCAGTCCGGTGATCCTGAATTCCCAGATCCGGAACGGGTCGCTGCGCGACGCAGCAAGCGAACTGGGCGTGCCGGTCATCGTCTATGAAGGCGGCGAGGCGCTGCGTTTCGACGAAGTGGTGATTCGCGCCGGAGTACGCGGTGTGATCAGCGTCATGCGCGAACTGGGCATGTTGCGCGCATCGTCCCGCCCGAGGAGCAGGCACCGCGCGGAACCGGTCGTGGCACGCTCCAGCCAATGGGCCCGGGCGCCGCAGAGCGGCATTCTGCGTGCCGTCAAACCCCTCGGCGCCAGGGTCAGCAGGAACGATTGCCTCGGGCTGATCGCCGATCCCCTGGGTGAGAACGAAGCTCCCGTATTGACACCCGTATCGGGAGTCGTAATCGGCAAGGTCAACCTGCCTCTGGTCAACGAGGGGGAGGCCCTGTATCACATCGCCCGTTTCGGCAGACCCGACACGGTGGCCGAGGCCGTCGAGCAGTTCCAGACCGAGATCGGTCCGGAATCCGACAATTTTCCGCCCGACGAACTACCGGTCAGCTAACGAAGGGCGTCGCGAGTACTTGTTCCGGCAATAGCCTGAATAACCCGGCCGCAGCCGGATTACCCGGTTGGTTATACCCGTCGCGGACAGGTTTTCACGAGAAAGTGTGTGTCCTATTCGTTTCGTGGCAAGGCGCGATGACGCGGAATAGCCGCTCTATTGCAAGGAATCGCAACACCGCCACGGGACGATAAGCTACCCCGGTCGAAATTGAGGACCCCAGCGCGGATCTGTGTCAGATCCGCGACCCCGAGGCAAAACTACGCGGCCAGTAACGGTTCATCAAACACGAAGCGATATCGGCGAATGGACCGCATGGGACTATAAGCAATAATGCGAATGATTCGCACTTGCTTTCGCGTGCCATATCATTATGATTCGTTTCTCCTGAACACGCTCAGGCAGGAACGCAGCTCTCCTGGCTCCCCAGGCAGGCCGCTTTCCTAATCAGATGAAGCGGCACGAGAAATCGGTGACATGCGAACGATCTTTTTCCGCCTGCTGGTGGCAAAGACCCTTTTTGCCACGGCACTTCCGGCACTGGCTTATGACGTAAACGACAAGCTATCCATTGGCGGTGTGCTTGCGGCTGCAGGACAGTGTCAGATCGTCTCCGCCCGGCTGCCCTCGGCGACCTATGACGAGGACGGCTCCCTGGACGAGTTCGACAACGAGTGCCGCGGCGCCATGCCCTTCCAGCCGGAGATCAGCTTCCACCCCAATGACGATAACGAGTTCTTCTTCAAGCTGGGCTTCGCCGCGGGCAATGGCCTCAACCCCGTATCGCCCTGGACGCTCGCACCCTGGGCTGCGGACCTGGAAGACGACGTCAAGGACATCAACGGCCGAAACCTCGACTACCTGCTAACCGGCTGGTACAGGCACACCTTCAACTTGACCGACGCTCAGCGCCTGCACGCGACGGTTGGCCGTATCGATGCCACTGACTACCTGGATGGGGTCGCCTATGCCAACGATGAATACACCCAGTTCATGAACGAAGCGCTCACGAACGCCGCCAATGTCTTTCTGCCCTCGTACGATATCGGCGCTGCCCTTGAGTGGGAGATCGGCCCGTGGGCGCTACGCGGCGTCTACATGAATGTGGGCGAGAACGAGGCGGGCAACAACTTCGATTACTATGGCCTGGAGCTGGGTGTCACCCTTGACTCTGCTCTGGGAGAGGGTCACTACAAGGTGCTGGTCGACTGGACAAGCGAGGATTTCGTCGATCCATCGGACACGACGGATGAGCGCCGCAAGGCGGTCCTGCTTTCGTTCGACCAGGGGTTCGGGGAGGCGCTCGGCGCTTTCCTGCGCTTTGGCTGGCAGGCCGATCAGGGGGCCGTCAATTACAAGGCCATTTATTCGGGCGGGCTCAATTTCGACGGCAGTGCCTGGGGGCGGGAGCCTGACAACATCGGCATCGCTTATGCCTACCTGCCCGGTGGCAACCTCGACATCGAGCGCACGGACGTCTTTGAGGTCTACTACCGCCTCGGCCTCAACGATCACATCGGCATCACCGCAGATCTCCAGTACATGAAGGATGAACTCATTACGATCGATCCACTCCAGGAGAATCCCGAGGGTTGGATCGTCGGACTGCGCCTTGCCGCCGAGTTTTAATGAATCGGAGGATTAACCAATGCCTACCCCTTCACCGCCCCGGCAGTCAGCCCCGCCACGATGCGGCCCTGGAAGGAAAGCACCAGCGCCACGATCGGCAGCGTGACGGCCACCGAGGCCGCCATGATCTGGCCCCAGGGCAGTTCGAATTCGCTCGCGCCGCTCATCAGGGCGATCGCGACCGGTACCGTGCGCTGATCGTCGGTCAGCGTGAAGGTCAGGGCGAAGAGAAACTCGTTCCAGGCGGCCACGAAGGCGAGCAGACCGGTGGACACCGCGGCCGGGGCAAGCGGTGGCAGGAATATGCGAAACACGATGGTCAGCGGCCCCGCCCCGTCCAGAACCGCCGCCTCCTCCAGTTCCACCGGCAGCTTGCGGGTGAACGTGGTCAGGACCCAGACGGTGAACGGCAGGGTCAGGATCAGGTAGCTCAGCATCAGGCCACCCAGGCGGTTGTACAGGCCCAACCCCCGAACCAGTTCAAACATCCCGGACAGCACCGCCACCTGCGGGAACATCGACACACCGAGGATCGTCATCAGCAACAGACCACGTCCCTGGAACGCCTTCCGGGCGAGGGCGTAGGCCGCGGTCAACGACAGTCCCAGCGATGCGATCACCACTGCGGCCGCAACGATCGCCGAGTTCAGGATGTTGGTGCCGAAGGGCTGGTCGCGGAAGATCGCCCGGTAGTTGTCCCAATCCAGGGCTCTCGGCAGGTAGTCCACCCGAAACAGGGCCGTGCCGGTCTTCAGGGAGGTCACCATGGCATAGTAGAAAGGAAAGACCGCGAACAGGACGATCGCAAGGGTGAGCGCAACGAACCCGATACGTGCGAATCCGCGTCTCACCGGTTCACACCCTGCAATGGGCGCAGGCGGGAAAGCACCATGAAGCCGATCGTGCATGCAGCGATGAAGAAGAACAGCAGCGAAGAGGCCGCCGACCCGTAGCCGACGTCCTGAAAGTCCACGAGCTGCTGCCGCGCGAAGACCGACATGGACATAGTATCCTCGCTGCCGGGTGTCAGGACGTAGATCAGGTCGAAGATCCGAAGGGCGTCCAGCGATCGGAATATTACCGCCACCCCGAGCGCCGGCAGGATCAGGGGCAGCGTCACGTACCTAAAGGTCCGCCACGCACCCGCCCCGTCGACGCGCGCGGCATCCAGGCACTCCCCGGGCACCAGTTGCAGGGCCGCCAGCGACAGCAGGGCCATAAAGGGCGTGGTCTTCCAGACGTCGGCGACGATGACCGCCCCCATGGAAAGACCCGGATCGGCGGTCCACGCCAGGGGTTGGTCGATCAGATCGACGCGCAGAAGGAGGTCGTTGATCAGGCCGAACTGGTCGTGGAGCATCCAGCCCCATATCTGCGCGGAGACGATGGTGGGGATCGCCCAGGGAATCAGCACGGCCGCACGCACCAGGGCCCGCCCGGGGAAACGCGCCTGCAGCATTAGGGCGATTACCAGACCCAGCAGGGTCTCGAGGGACACGGATACGAACGCGAAGACGAAGGTATTGCGCACGGCGCGCCACCAGAGCGGATCGGCAATGACACCGAACCACCCGCCGTCGTCGCGCGCCAGGTAGTTCTCCAGACCGACAAAACGCGCCCGGGCAAGATCTGCCAGGTGTGCATCGGTCAGGCTGAACCAGATCGTCCGCGTCAGCGGCCATCCGGCAACCAGCGCCAGCACGATCAGCGTCGGGGCGAGCAGCCACCAGGCGACCCGGGCGCCTTCCCCCGCCATGCCGCTGGTCACCACCCGCCACGTCGCTTCAACCGGTTCAGGTCGCGCTGCAACTTCGTGAGGCCTGCAGAGGCCGAGACACGCCCGGCAAGCACACCGTGTACCGTATTCCAGAACTGGTTGCTGACGCGGTTGTAGGCCGCCCCTGTGACCGCCGACGGGCGGGCGACCGCGTCGGGCAGCGTTTCGGCGACAAGGCGGAAAAACGGATTGGCCTCGAGGACCTCCGCGTCCTCGAACAGCGCGGGCCTCGTGGGGATGTAGGCGGCATCGATCGCGCGACGCCGCTGTTCGGCCGCCGAGGTCAGATGCAGGACAAGGTCCGCGGCCAGCTCCGGATGACGCGAATAGCGCGAGACCGCCAGTTGCCATCCGCCGAGGGTCGCAGCCCGCTGACCGTCTTCCCCACCCGCCGGCAACGGCGCGACACCGACCCTGCCGCGGACCGGGCTGTCCTCGGCCTGCATCAGGGCCCAGGCGTACGGCCAGTTGCGCATGAACACGGCGTTGCCCGGCTGAAACACACCGCGGGCGTCCTCCTCGGCGTAGTTGAGCACACCCTTCGGGCTGATCGTACCGACCCAATCAGCCGCCTGCTCCACCGCAGCGATGGCATGCGCATTATCGACCGTGACCTTCCCGTCAGGATCCACGATCGTGCCGCCACCGTGGCTGTCGATCCACTCCAGTGCATTGCAGGTGAGGCCCTCATAGGCGCGACCCTGCCAGACATAACCCCAGATCTTCGCGTTGCCCTGCCCGCGCTCGGCGGCTTGAATCCCTCGGGCCGTCTCGCCCAGTTCCGCCCAGGTTCCCGGGACTTTCCGCCCGTGTTCGTCCAGCAGATCCTTGCGGTAGTAGAGCATCCCCACGCTGGCAAACCAGGGGATCGCGACCAGGCGTCCCTCGACGGTGTCGTTGGCGACCATCTCCGGGAAGAACGCCTGACGCTGCTCACCGATAAAATCCCCGAGATCGGCGAAATGGGCCCCCAGGATGCCGGGCCAGATCACGTCGATCTGAAAGATGTCGACGTCGGGCGCACGGGCCGCGAGCAACTGCTGGTAGAGCGCGAGACGCTCGTTGGTGGCGCTGGGCGCGGTAACGACACGCACCGTGTTTCCAGTGGCCGCTGCCCAGGCCTCCGCGCCGCTACGGCACAACGCCAGCTCCCGGCCCACCGCGCCACAGGAGATCGAAATCTCGGCGGCCCGCACGACGGAGACCGCCACCATGGCCGAAACCAGGCTTGCAAGGAACCTTCGTCCCGGGCGCATCACCACCAGTCCTCGGTTGCGGGAAAGAAATGGGCCAGTCCCTCGAGAATCCCCGCGGCGTAGTTGCCGTTCAGGCTGCGGAACCCACCCGCGGCGAGATACAGCGAATCCGCGTTTCCAGCGGAAACAGCGAGATCAAGCGCCTCGTCGCGCACCTCCTGCGCGGCATTGGCAACCAGCACCGCGAAGATCGGGCTGGCAAGCACCTGCAGATCGTTTCCACTGTCACCGGCGAACAGACATTGCGCCCGGGAGACTCCGATCGACCGGATCAGGAATTCAACGGCGTGCAGCTTGCCGGCGCTGGCCGGCAGCACGTCCAGCAGCCCCGTACCGGCCTGCTCGTCGACGCTCCAGACCAGGTTCGCCTTCAATCCCCGTTGACCGAGCCGTTCCCACATCGTGTCGAGGATCGCCTCGCGATCCGCGTCCAGCGGCAGGTAGTAGCTGAGCTTGAACTCGCCCTGCTTCTCCGCCTCCTGGAGTCGCGGACCCTCGATATCATCGATCAGATCGCACAGGGCGTCGTGGTCCAGGCCCGCCCAGTCGGTCGAGATCTCGCTCCACCAGTCCGCCGACGCGCGCCAACTGTCGCCGGACACCTCGTAGAGGGTCGTGCCGACATCGCCGATGACGAAATCCGGGTTCGGCAGCGACCATTCAACGATCGCTTCCCCGACCAGCGTCCGGTCCCGACCGGTAACGTAGGCGACCGCCACGTCGGGTCGACAGGCCACGGCAGCGAAATACTCGCGACTGCGGGGAGACTCCGGCGCCTCGCCGTTGGGCAGCAGGGTGCGATCCATGTCGGTGCAGATCAGCAGGGACGGAGTCATTCGCTGGGCACGGTGCACTCTTTGAAGAAGTCGTAGTGGGCGATCGCCTCGATGATGCCCGCGGCACACTGGGAACGGGCGAAGTAGATCCGCTCCAGGTCGGCGAGCTGCGAGAGCTCCTCGTTGTGACGGTTCTCCACCACCACGGCCAGGGTGTTGCCGCGCATCATATCTTCGTCCGCTCCCGAACCGCCGGCGGTCAACATGTGCTCGAGTGGGATGTCCCAATTGTCCGCAAAGTAACGCAACGCGAAGCCCTTGGAGGCGCGCACCGGGACAATGTCGAGGAACTGGCCGAACGACAGGAACACGTTGACCGCCAGTTCGTTCTGGTGCATGAGGCGCTGGATCTCTTCCAGCGAGGGCGACAGGGTCGGATCGATGTAGTAACTGACCTTGAACCGGCCCTGCTCGCTCTTCGGTTGCAGCTTGATGCCCGGGAGGTCCTCAAGCAGGCGGCGTATCGGCTGCGAGTTCCAGGAGTGATCGATGTGTTCGGTCCAGGCGGTATCGGCCGTCAAACGCGGCGCATAGTGAATCTCGGTCCCCAGGCTGGTGATCAGCACGTCGGGCTGCGGGATGTGGTTGCGCCTCATGATCTTGAGTGCCGAATCGAGGCGCCGCCCGGTGGCGATCCCGAAGGTTGCGCAGCGACGGTTCTCACGCATGACCCCGACGAAGGCAGCGAGTGAGCCGGGATCTCCCAGCAGGGTCTGGTCCAGGTCGGTGAAGATCGCGCGGTCGTGGTAGAGCATCGGGCGGCGACGCAGCGGCGCCTCGGGCCGCGGTTCGTGGCGCTGGGACAGGGGAAGCAGGTGCCTGACGTAGGCATCGGCGTGTGCCTGCCAGGAATAGTGTTCCCGCACGCCCTTGAGACCACTCTGCGCCAGCGCGGCCCGATTTTCCGAGTCCCCCAACACCTTCAACAACGCCCCTCCCATGGCCTCCTTGTCCAGGGGATCGATCAGATAACCGTTGCGGCAATTACCGATGATGTCCCGAGGCCCACCGTCCTCCGTGGCCACAATGGGCAGTTCGCTGGCGGCGGCCTCGATCAGGGTGAGTCCGAAGGGTTCGGTCAGTGCCGGGTTGACGAAGACACCCCCGGAGGCCGCGGCCACACGGTAGTAGACCGGGACGTCGTCCGGGTGGTGGTGCTTCGGATAGGCGACCTTTCCATACAGATCGTACTGATCGATCAGCAGGAGGATGTCGGTCAGTACGGACTGCGCGCCGCTCTCCATTTCGTGGATATCGTCCCGGTTCCCGGCGACGATCACCAGATTGGCCGCGTCCCGGAGCGCCTCGGACTCGCCGTAGGCCTCGACCAGGGTGGAGATGTTCTTGCGTTCGTCCGGCCGCGAAAGCGCCAGAATCATCGGCTTGTCGCGTCGTGTCAGGAACCGCGCCAGGTCGGTAACGACCCTTGAATCGGGTTCCGTGCCATCGGGCGGGTGGAACCGTTCCAGATCGGTACCGGGCGGGATCACCCGCATCTTGTCCGGCTGGTAGTCATCGTAAAGCGCGTACTGGTCCTCGGTCTCGTTGTGGGTGGAAGCCACCACCCGGTCCGCGGTCCCCAGCGTGTCCTCTTCGGCCTCAATGCGCCGGGACATGTTGTAGCGCGTCTCGATGTCCGGGCCCTTCAGGCCGGCGGCGAGCAGACGGCGGCGCTTGACGCGCCCCAGGGAATGGCCGGTAAAGACCAGCGCAACACCGAAATGACTGGCCAGGCGCGTGCCCACATAGCCCGCATCGGCATAGTGCGCATGGATGAGTGTCGGTGTATGCCCCAGTTCCCGGAAATAGGCCAGCGCGTTGTCGGAGAAGCTGTCCAGATAGTCCCACAGCCCTTCTTTCGGGATATAGCCCGGCGGTCCCGCGTCGATCCGGATGATGCTGGCCTTGTCCGACAGCGGTTCCTCGACCCGGGCGTAGTCCGCATCGATGTCGGGGTCTTCTATCCGGCGCGTCAGCAGGTCGACGTAACCGATCTCGCTGCGCTGCGACAGCGCACGCGCCAGTTCCACGACATACTTCGTCTGTCCACCGGTATCGGCGTCACGGCCGAGCTCGAGGTCGGCGCCGCGGATCAGCCCGTGGACGCTGACCAGAACGATATAGGGGAGGGTTGCGGTGGTGTCGTCAATCTGCATGCGGCGTCACTGTACCAGTCGGGCGGCAGGCTCGCAAAGATGGACAGGCGACAGCACGGCTCTAGGCTCTGTTGACATTTATCGTGGACGGCGGCTTTACGGATCTTTTCCGCCCTGACGGCGTTGGATTCGACTTGCAATGGGGCGGCATTGCGCATCGAATCCGCCTTGTCAGGACGAAAAATCCCTCGAAAATCCACTCGCCCAGACAAATGTCAACAGAGCCTAGG
>JAJDOJ010000068.1 GCA_022340215.1 Gammaproteobacteria bacterium | reverse complement strand
CACTACTGGCAACTAATATGCAAAGCCATACGCTTCGGCTAGAAACCCAACATTCTGACAAACAAAGGGCAATTTGGGCTTGCAAGATGAAAGTGGGACATTACACCGCATATTCTTTTACTTCGCATATCCACGGTGTTTACAGCTGAACGCCAGCAGATGCTCGGCGTGGCAGGTATCGCAACGTACCCGCAAAAAGCCGTGCTCCAGACGGCCGCATCGCAGATAGTCCTCGAATTCCTGCTGCACGTAGTCCGGCAACGGCCTGCCCTGGCGGGCCATGAGGTCGACAAATTGTGGGTAGTACTCCTCGACTATCCGGTAGAGCAGGGTCTGCTCGGGTCGGTGGCGCTGGTAACGGTCAGGACCTCGGTCCCGGTCGGTCGTCCCGGCCGCGAGCGTTGATGACATGATCGGCGTCCATGCAATACTGTACTAATATACAGTCTATCGTATGGACGTCCGAGCTTCATTGTCTGGGCCGAGGTTTCTGGCCGGGGTGATCTACTACGACGGGCAATTCGATGACTCGCGACTGGCGGTGAACCTGGCACAGACGGTCTTCGACCTGGGTAGCGTGGCCGTCAATCGCTGTCCCGTCGAGGGGCCAGTACCTTGAACATCCCCCGACCCGGACCGACGTCCTCAGCGTCTTTGCGGGATTGAGGCCCCTGGTCAGGTCCGGGGAGGGGTCATCCACCGCTGCACTGTCCCGCGATCACACCATCCTGGTCTCCGTGGCGGGGGGCAAGTGGACCACCTAATCGGCACCCTCGCCGCCCTCGACTTTCTCCATCGCCCTCCCCGCGGTACCGATCCGGCGCTGCTCAATTCGCACCGCAACCCCGCGCGGACGAGACTGGCGTTCGAGGAACTGCTGGCACAGCAACTCGGTCTTGCCCGCGTACGCTGTCGCTTGAAACGCAACCCGGCCCCGATCCTGTCCGCCGGACGGGAGGTGCTGCGGCCCTTTCTCGACTCGCTTCCTTTCGCGCTGACCGGTGCGCAATCCCGCATTATTGAGGAAATCAGGAATGATCTGGCCTCGAGC
Organism: Gammaproteobacteria bacterium; assembly: GCA_022340215.1. Classification (NCBI taxonomy): domain Bacteria; kingdom Pseudomonadati; phylum Pseudomonadota; class Gammaproteobacteria; species Gammaproteobacteria bacterium. The sequence continues at coordinate 2,083 of JAJDOJ010000068.1, read as the reverse complement.
GGGCCGATGCTGAGACTGGTCCAGGGTGACGTCGGCTCGGGAAAGACAGTGGTCGCCGCGGCAGCCTGCGTGCTGGCCGCAGAATCGGGCCATCAGGCGGCCGTGATGGCACCGACCGAACTGCTGGCCGAGCAGCACCTGCGCTGCTTGAGGGAATGGCTGGAGCCACTGGGACTTTCACTCGCCCTGCTTTCGGGAAGGCAGGCCCGGTCGGAGCGAAACCGCGTGCTGGAAACCCTGTCCAGGGGCGAAGTCGATGTCGTCTCGGGAACCCATGCATTGATTCAGGCCAAGGTAGCAATCCCGAATCTGGGGCTTGCCGTGATCGACGAACAGCATCGGTTCGGGGTTCATCAACGCCTGGCACTGGGTAACAAGGGTCGAAAGGGGGGACCGTATCCGCATCAACTCGTCATGACCGCGACCCCGATTCCGCGCACGCTCGCGATGACGGTATACGCTGACCTGGATCACTCTGTCCTGTCCGAATTGCCGCCTGGACGCAAACCGGTCAATACGGTCGCGGTACCGGAAACGCGCCGTGACGAGATCATCTCCCGAATCGGTCGGGCCTGCGAAGCCGGGAGACAGGCATACTGGGTCTGCACCCTGGTCGAAGAATCCGAGGCACTGGGATGCCGTGCGGCGGAAGAGACTGCCCGCGTCCTGTCCGAGGCTCTTCCGAAACTGACGATTGGACTGGTCCACGGCCGAATGCGGGCAGCGGAGAAAGACGACGCCGTGAGACGGTTCAGGGCCGGCGAGTTGCAGGTGCTCGTGGCCACGACAGTGATCGAGGTCGGCGTCGACGTACCTAACGCCTCGCTGATGATCATAGAGAACCCGGAGAGACTGGGACTGGCGCAACTACATCAGATCCGCGGCAGAATCGGACGCGGCAAACTCGACGGCGACTGCGTCCTTCTCTATGGCACTCCCCTGTCGGAATCGGCCAGAGAACGGATCCGGACCCTGCGCGAACACTCCGACGGCTTCGAGATTGCACGCATCGACCTGCGTTTGCGCGGTCCCGGCGAGGTGCTGGGGACCCGGCAGACGGGCAGCTTCCCGCTGCGCATCGCGGATTTCGAACAGGACCGGGACCTGATCCAGGACGTCACCCGGGTAGCACGCGAGATCGCGGCCTCGCATCCCGCGGCGGTCGACGGTTTGATCGAGCGATGGATCGGGGAAGGCGACCGGTTTGGCCGTGCGTAGCGTGTCACCCGCGATCCCGGCGCGGGTAATCGGGGCTCTCTGCCCCAAAATCCGCGCGCCATCGCATTGACGACCTCGAGTCAATGAGAATCCGGTCACTGCATCGCTGGGACGTGACGCCCGCCGAGGCGCGCGACATTCAGCATTCGCTCAAGGAGCGGATCGAGACCGACGACCGGTTCGGACCGATCCGCCTCGTTGCCGGTGTCGATGTCGGCTTCCCCGACAAGGGCCGGACGACCCGCGCGGCCGTGGCGGTCCTGACATTCCCCGATCTGGAATTCGTGGCGCAGTCAATGGCCGAAATCCCGACTCTTTTCCCCTATGTCCCCGGCCTGCTGTCCTTCCGCGAAGTCCCGGCGGTACTCGCCGCCCTGGAACGGCTTCGGCACATCCCCGATATCATCCTGTGCGACGGCCAGGGGACGGCCCACCCGCGTCGCTTCGGAATCGCCTGTCATCTGGGACTGATCTGCGATACCCCCGCGATCGGCGTGGCCAAGTCGCGCCTGACCGGAGAGCACGCCCCGGTTCCCGAGGGCCGGGGGGAATCTACACCCCTGATCCTGCGGGGAGAGACAATCGGCGCGGTCCTGCGAACGCGGGTCGGTGTGCGTCCCCTCTTTGTGTCTCCCGGGCACAGGATTTCACTGGATTCCGCCCTGGATGTCACCCTGCGCTGCACGACCCGCTACCGCCTTCCGGAGACCACTCGCTGGGCCGACCGGATCGCCTCCGGGAGGTAGCGCACGATTCGCATCGACGAGATCATCCGAAGCGGCAAGGCCCCCTTGCCCTGGGAAACAGTCTATCGGGCCCCCTCCTTGCTGGCGTCACCGGCAAACCGATCAACGACCGCCGCACT
>JAJDOJ010000067.1 GCA_022340215.1 Gammaproteobacteria bacterium | reverse complement strand
CCGGGTTCACCGGCTTGGCGATGAAGTCGTTCATGCCGGCCTCGCTGCACGCGCGGCGGTCGTCTTCGAAGATGTTCGCGGTCATAGCCAGCACCGGAATCGCGCCCCTGTTGTCCATCGTGCGGATCAGCTGGGTCGCTTCGAGTCCGTCCATTTCCGGCATCTGCACGTCCATCAGCACCAGATCGTATTCGCCCGCCCGCACCATTTCCACCGCTTCGCGACCGTTTTCCGCCGTGTCGACTTCCATCCCCGCGCCATTGAGCAGTTCCAGCGCGACTTCGCGATTGATCACGTTGTCTTCCGCGAGCAGGATGCGCGAGCCGCTGCAGCAGTTACGCAGCGCTGTTTCCGCGCCCGTTGCGAGCATCAGCGCCGGCTCCTGCCGGATGCCGCGTCCACGCTGCAGTTTCGCGGTGAACCAGAAGGTGCTGCCCTGGCCCGGTTCGCTTTGCGCGCCGACCTCGCCGCCCATCAGACGGGCCAGATGCTTCGTGATCGCCAGTCCCAGTCCGGTGCCGCCGCGTTTGCGCGTGGTCGAGGCATCGGCCTGTTCGAACGTCTGGAACAGATGCGACAGTTTGTCCTGCTCGATGCCGATGCCGGTGTCCTGCACCTCGAAGCGCACCAGCAGGTCGTCGTCATTGCTTGCCAGCAGATTCGAGCGCAAATGGATGGTGCCCTGCTCGGTGAACTTGATCGCATTCGCGGCGTAGTTCAGCAGCGCCTGGCGCAGCCGGGTCGGGTCGCCGCGCAGCCACTGCGGCACCGCATTGCGTTCGATTTCGAGGTCCAGACCCTTGCCGCGCGCCTGCTCGCGCAGCAGGGACCGGATGTGATCGAAGATCGCGTCGAGATGGAAATCCGACTGCTCCAGCACCAGTTTGCCGGCCTCGATTTTTGAGATATCTAGGATATCGTTGATGATCGCGAGCAAATGTCCGGCGGCCGCATCGATTTTGCTCAGCCGCATCGACTGCTCCGGCGGCGGACCGGCGTTCTGCAGCAGATGCGTGAGGCCGATGATCGCATTCATCGGGGTACGGATTTCGTGGCTCATGTTCGCCAGGAACGAACTCTTGGCCTGGTTCGCGGCCTCGGCCCGCTGCCGCGCGTCGGCCAGCTCGGCGGTACGTTTTTCGACCAGATCCTCCAGGTGATGACGGTGCTCGTCCAGCTCGCTCGCGACCCGCTTTTTCTCGGTGATGTCTTCCTTTACCGCGACGTAGTGAGTTACCGTGCCATCCGGCCCGCGCAGCGGCGCGATACGGGCGAATTCGATGTATTCATCGCCGTTCTTGCGTCGATTGACGAATTCACCTTTCCATTGTTCACCCTTCGACAGCGAGGCCCACATACGCCGATAGCTCTCGCGCGGCGTCTTGCCCGATTGCAGGATTTTCGTGTTAGCGCCGATTACGTCTTCCAGGCCGTAGCCGGTGGTGTCGAGGAAGGCCTGGTTGACGTATTCGATCTCGGCGTCCAGATTGGTGATGACGATGTTCTCCGGGCTCTGCTCCACCGCCTGGGCCAGCTTGCGCAGCCGGTCCTCCATGTGCTTGCGCTCGGTGATGTCGTTGAGCGTTCCGGATACGCCGGCGATGACGCCGTCATCGTTCACCGAGGTGCGTGCATCCGCCTCTATCCAGCGAATGCCGCCGGTTTTGTGCAGGTAGCGCACCTCCTGATGAGCATCATCCTTTTCCTGACTGATCAGCGACGCGAACAATGCTTCGATTCGCTGACGTTCGTCCGGATGCAGGCAATCCAGAAACGGCGTGCCCAGACTCTCGTCCACGTCGTACCCGGTCACCTCGGTCCAGGCCGGATTCAGGAAAAGCCAGCGCCCATCGGTGTCGGTCTGAAAAATCACTTCCTTGATACTCGACACAACCGAACGATAGCGCTCCCGACTCTTCATCAGGGCCTGTTGCCCCTGGCGTTCGTCTTCGATCACGCTCAGCAGGGCCCGCTGTACCTCGTCGGACTTGGCCAGCATCAACGCCGTTTCCTCGCTGGCGGTGCGCGCGGATTCCTCGGCGCGCTTGCGCGCGTCGATATCTTCAACCACCGCGATGTGGTGTCCGGACGTCTCTCCCGGTGACCACAGCGGCGTCACCGCCACATTGGTCCAGATCTGGCTGCCGTCCTTGCGGGTGCAACGCTTGTCCATCGAGAAACTGTCGATCTCGCCCGCGACCAGCCTGTCCAGGTTGTCCAGATTCCGTTGCAGATCGTCATCGTAAGTCAGGCGCCGGAAGTCCAGACTGGCCATCTCCGCCGCACTGTAACCGAACATCTCGAAAAATCGCCGGTTGGCGCACAGGAAGCGACCGCTGGCCGTTTCGATCTCCGCGATGCCGACCCCGGCATTGTCGAAAAACGCGCGGAAACGCGACTCGCTCTCCGCCAGCCTGTTTTCCGCCTTCCGCCGCTCGGTAATGTCCTGGAAAACACAGTAGGTCTGCCTGAAATCACCGGCGAGGGTGTAATCGATGCAGCCTTCGAACAGGACATCGAGGTAGTGCCCCTGCCTGTGTTTCAGGCACAAATGAACACCGCTCACGCGACCATTCTTCCTGAACTCCGAAAATCGTTGCCTGAAACGGTCGCGCCACTCCGGGGGCATGAAATCACCGAAATACCTGCCGATCACTTCATCCCTGTCATAGCCGAGTGTGGTCAACCATGCCGGATTGACATCTATGATCGTTCCGTTCCTGTCCAGTGACTGGTACGACAGAGGCGCGTTGTCGAACAACGCCCGGTATTTGCGCTCGTTTTCCTGAAGTGAAAATTCCGCGCGCTTGCGCTCGTCGTCATCGAGGATCACGCCTTCCAGGGCCAGCAGCTCGCCGTTTTCTGCGTACACGGGAACACCGTGTTCGCAGACCCACTTCTCCTCACCGGCCGGGTTGATCAGTCGATAGCTCAGCTCGAAGCGTCCGCCCTCCTCCAGCGCGGCCTGGACCTCGCGCCACACCCGCTCGCGGTCGTCCGCATGGATCAGTTGCGCATAGCTGACGCTGTGGTTGTCCAGCAGCGCGTCCGCCGGGTAGCCGGTGAGTTCCTCGCAGCCTTCGCTGACGAACGTCACGGTCCAGTTCGTGTCGTTGAGACAGCGATAGGCCATCCCGGGCAGGTTCGACATCAGCGCCGACATGCGACGGTTGCTTTCAGTCAGCTGTTCCCTGGCGAGAAAGATTTCCGTCATGTCCGTGCACACGCCGAGCATGACCCTGGATCCTTCCAGTTCGCGGTTCACCGGGAAGCCGCGTTCCCGAATCCATCTGATGTCGCCGTTCCGTTTGACGATACGGTAGTCGTATGAGTAGGGCCTGCAGTGCCGATGGGATTCGCTGACCGTCCTGATGAATCCGTCACGGTCGTCGGGATGCACGGCATCGAGAAATGATTTCGGGGACTGGTACAGACTCTCGCAAGACCGCTCCCACAGGGTTTCATAGGCCGGGCTCACGTAGATTATTTTTTCGATACCGGGCGTGCTCATCCAGAACACGTCGTCGATGGTCTCCGTGACGAGCCTGAGCTTCAGTTCGGCCTGCCTGAGCGCCGTGACGTCCTCGCCATAGCCCTGCAGCGTCACGACCTCGCCGTGCGCGTCACAGATCGCCCGGTTGTGCCAGCGCAGGCTGCGCGCACTGCCGTCGGCCGCGATGACCGTGTGCTCCTGAGAGACCGCGGGATCTTCGGCGCGGAGCCGGTGCAGCCTGTCGCGGACCGCGGCGCGTTCCGGACCGGGGATCAGCTCGAACAGGTCACGCCCGATGAGCTGCTCGCGCGATTTGCCGAAGCAGTCGCAACAGGCGTCGTTGACGAAAACGAGCCTGCCGTCCGGATCGCAGCGGTAGAACGGACCCGGCAGGTCCTGCGTGACCGTCCGTAACAGTGCCTCGCAATCGCCCTGCTGTGGCGCGTGCTGTTTCATCGCGGCGGCAATCGCCCGCGTTGCGACCGCGACCTGTCCGAGCGATCACTCATCGCGCCTGCTCTCCTGCAGGGCGCTGGGATAGCGCGGCGGCCGGCCCAGCTCCATCAGCAACGCATTGATTTCGCTTTTCAGCTCTAGCCCGCGCAGTTCGCGCTCCAGGGTCACGTCGCGCCAGCGCTGCAGTTCCTCGAGCTGAGCGGCGAGTCTGGTTTCGGCCCGTATGTGTTCGGTGATATCGCGGCCGATGCCCAGTACGCCGATCAGCTCGCCGTCGGTGTTGTACATCGGCGTATTCACGGTTTCGACCAGTTCGGTGTGGCCGTCATCCGCATAGGTGCGCTGTTCCTCGTTCGTGCTGGGTCTGCCGGCGGCCATCGTCGCCCGGTCGCGCTCGCGAAAAAATCCGGCCTGCGCCTCGTCGGTGAAATCGTAGTCCGTCCTGCCAACGATGTCCGCTTCCTTCGCGCCGAAGAATCGTTCGAAGCGGGTATTGCAGAACTGGTACACGCCGTCCGGGTTCTTCAGCCAGACGAGGTCCGGCAGCGAATCGATCAGCGTGCGCAAATGCGCTTCGCTATCCCGCAGCGCCTGCTCGGTGCGCCTGCGGATCCGTTCCTCGCTCGCCTTGTCCAGCGCGAAGGATATGTCCTGCGTCGCTTCGCGCAGCAGATTGATCTCTTCCGCATCGAAAAAATCGGGCTCGGCCGCGTACACGCTCAACGCGCCGATGACGTTCTCACCCAGTCGCAGCGGAAACGCGCCCGACGAGCGCAGGCCCTGCTGCAACGCGAGTTCGCGCCAGGGCAGAAAATCCGGGTTGTGCTCCAGATCATTGAACACGACGCTGTTTCCATCCCGGATTGCGCATCCGGTCGGTCCGTTCGCGTTCGGATCGCCGCTCAGCGAAATGTCGATATTCCGCGTGTAATCAGTGGCTTCCCCGCTGGACGCAACGACCTCGATCTTTTTGCCCTGATCGTCGACCAGTCCGATCCACGCCAGCCGGAAGCGACCGTACTTGACGGCGATATCACAGATTTCCTGAAACAGCCTGTGCCTGTCAGGTTGCCGCACGATGGTCTGGTTGATCTGGCTACGGGTCGCGTACATACGGCTGGTGTTATCCAGTTTGCGGAGCACCCGCCGGCGTTCGCTGATGTTGCGCACGATCGCGATCAGCTCGTTATTACCCGACAGCCTGGCGAGGCGCGCCTCGTAGTGCTGCTCGCCCTGCGGCATGGTCAGGGCGTATTCGAAAGTGGTCAGCTCGCCGCTGTCGAGCGCAGCTTCGATATTCGACGTATACGCGCGCGCCGGCCCGGGCGGCAGCACATCCTGCATGCGCCGCCCGAGGATTCTCCGCGGCGGGACGTCGCGCTCGGCTATCCGCTGCGCTCGGTAGTCCAGGATGACCCCATCGGCCGCGATACGGAAAAACTGATCCGGCAGGGTCTGGAAAACGATGTCCAGCGAAGACTCGGCCAGATCGCGTTGCAGCTCGGTCGCCGTGTGCAGTTCCTTGCGCTGGCGCAGCAGCAGCGCGCCGGCGACGACCGCCAGCAGCGCCAGGAACAGGGCCAGTCCGAGCAACGCGGTTTCGATGTACGGTTCCGCGTCGGCTTCCTTGCGGTCGATCTTCGCGATCAGATACCAGGGCGTGCCGTGTATCGACCGCGCGACGCCCACCACCGGTTCGCCGCGGTAGTCGTTGCCGTAAATCGGCTCGCCGGTCGCCGCCCGCCCGGTGGCCATCTGCACCGCCAGCACGGTTTCCGCGCTGAACGGGACGCGCAGTTTCAGCGCCGTATCGTGGCGGTGGCGCAGTTCGTTCAGGAACAGCACGCTGTCGCCGTCGGCTTTGAACAGCAGTGTCTCGGCGCTGGCACTGGGCATCGGCCACTCCTGCAGAAACGGGAACGGAAAACTTCTCTCATTGAGCCGCAGGATCAGAGCGAGTTCCGGCTCGTCCGCGATCACCGCGACGAAATCCAGATGCAGATCGCCGGCAGACCCCGGATCCTCACGGTAGAACCCGGTGTTCTCTGGCTGGCCGGAGGAAAACGCGCGTTCGATCGCCGCAGACAGGGTCGCGGACGTGTGTTGTTCGCTGCCGTCTCCGATCAGAAGCCTACCGCTGCGATCGATCACGAATAATGCCTGGAAGCCCGTTAGCCGCCTGAGATTGACGAGTTGTTGCAGCACATCGTCCCGGCTTTCACCGTCGCCGTCGCGACGCCAGCGTTGCAGCACGTCGCCCAGTGACGAATGGGTCGAGACCAGTTCGGCATAGCGCGCGCGTTCCTCCAGCCAGTGGCCGATCTGCTCCGCCTTCAGCGCCGCGATGGCCTGCAGCTGCTCGACGGTATGCCTGGTGTTTTCTTCAGTCAGTCGCCGTATCGAAAACGCACCGAGCAGCACGATCGACGCGATCGCCACGATGATCCCAGGATACAGCGCGCGGCCGTTCCGGCCCGGGGCTGTCCGTGTGCCGGTATTTTCAGCAGGCGTCTGCGCGGTAAAGCGCTTCTGCAACAGGTAGAGCAGCAACGCGGTGACGGCTACGAATCCCCAGTCCTTGACGGTGCTGGCGATCACGAGCGTTGTCGGATCGTCGATGATATAACCGATCGCCAGATCGGAACAAAGAATCCACAGCGACGCGCCGATCGCGTAGAACAGCGTGACCAGCAGTATTTTGTGACCCGACCGGTTCATTCTCTACGTCGTGACGCGCCCCGGTACACCGGTTTCCGCGGCTGCGTGTTCGTTCGTGTCGACCGGCGTATCGGCGTCGGTACCCTGCTGGTACATGTGCGCGATGTCGGTGAAACTGTCGAACTCGGCCATGAACGCGTCGACGATGTCCGGGTCGAACTGGCTGTCGCGTCCCGCGAAAATGAGACCCCGCGCTTCTTCGAACGGAATCGGCGGCTTGTACACGCGCCGCGATATCAGCGCGTCGAACACGTCGGCCACCGCCATCAGCCGCGCGGAAATCGGTATCGCATCTCCCTTGAGCGCGTCCGGGTAACCGCTGCCGTCCCAGCGCTCGTGGTGCCAGTGCGCGATTTCGACGGCGAGGTTCAGAAAGTCCACCGACTGGTCCACGTCTTTCTGAGCGAATTCGATCGCGCGCGCGCCCAGCTCGGCGTGCGTTTTCATGATTTCCCACTCCTCGCCCGTGAGCTTGCCGGGCTTCAGCAATACGTGGTCCGGAATGCCGACCTTGCCGATGTCGTGCAGCGGCGCCGACTTGGTCAGTATCTGGATGTAATGATCCGTAATCGTGTCGCTGAAGCGAGGATGGGCCTGCAGGCGCTTCGACAGCACCGCGATGTACGACTGGGTGCGCAGGATGTGGTCGCCGGTCTCGGGATCGCGCGTCTCCGCAAGATGCGCCAGCGTGCGTATGCTGACGTTCTGGATGCGCTGGTTTTCCTCCATGCGGCGGTTGACCTCGAATTCGAGGTAGGCGTTCTTGTCGTTGAGGAAATCGCGTGCCTGTTTCAGTGCGACCTGGGTCCTGACCCGCGCCAGCAGGATTGCCGGTTTGATCGGCTTGGTGATGTAATCCACCGCACCCATCGCCAGCCCTCTCTCTTCGTCGCCGTTGGTTTCCATCGCGGTGACGAAAATGACCGGGACGTCGCGGGTGACGACGTCCTCGCGCAAACGCGACATCACCGAGTAGCCGTCGCGGCCGGGCATCATCACGTCGAGCAGGATCAGGTCGGGGCGCGGTTCGGAGGCGGCCAAAAGGAGTGCGCGCTCGCCGGAATTGGCGGCCCGCACCCGGTAGTCGGGTTCGAGGATACTGCTCATTGTCGCCAGAACCGCGGGCTCGTCGTCGACAATGAGAATCGTTGCTTCGCTCATATCACCTTCCCTCTACCAGTATTGCGTCCTGTTACCGTTTGAGCAGCGATACCAGCGACTGAAAAGATTTTTTGTGCGAAAAACTTGCGTCCCGGTACAAAACGGCCGTTACGCGGACGCGCTCGATCATGCGGTCGACGTTGCGAAGCAGGCTCCGCATGAAAAAGTTCATACACGTGAATATAGCGAACCCCCGTCGAAATACCGTAATTCCAGACGTATGATGCCCGTAACCGGGACCCGCGCCGCGTCGGTCATCCGCTCGGCAGCGGCCGGAGTCCGCGTCTCGCAATGCCGCGATGAAGGCTTTCACCCCGTTCGCCAGCGGCGACAGTTGCGGATGCAAACCGTCGATCGCGTTCCAGTCCATCGCCCTGCCGGCGACATCGAGTTCGAGGTACAGATCCGCGACAGCGTTCGCGCCGACGACTTGGGCGATTTCCAAATAACCCTGTACCATTGCATGCGATACTTGCAGCTCATTCTCAACTTGCGAGCTGACCCTGATGAACCACGCTACCCTCCCTGGAAACCGAGCCATTCCTACAGCCAGTCATCTGAATGACCTCAAGCTTGCGGCCTCCAAGATGTTGAGAGCGAAGCGAGGGGCGTTCCAGGCGGAGATGGCGGCGAAGTACTGCGATGGGAGCCCTCGCCAAGCGGAGGTGTTGTTTGGCTGGAACCGTGATGCGGTGGCGCTGGGACTCCACGAGAAGCGCACAGGCATTGTCTGTCTGAGAGCGCGATCGGCCATCGCTGGCGACAAGCTCTGGGAGGAGAAGCACCCGGACGTGGCCAATGCCCCGTGGGTCTTGGCGCAATACCTTTCCCAACAGGACCCGACCTTCCGCACCGTGCTGTCTTTTCCCCGACTGAGCGCGAAGGAAGCCCTCAAGCAGTTGCGCGCCCAGGGCTTTGCGGACGAGGTGCTGCCCTGTCCGAGCACCATTTCCCACACTAACCCACCGCCTGCCCACACTGCGCCGGGATGGTGCGGGTGAGTCTGGATAGCTTTTGAACTACGGTTTTTTCAAAGGGAGAGATGCATCTGCAGGATCAATGGGGTCAGACTCGATTGAACAGGTCGAACATTGTCCTGCATGCCTATCCCACCAAGCCTGAAAAGCAAAGCATCTATCAATCGAGTCTGACCCCATTGCCCGTGGCGTATCATTGAAATAGATAAGCCGGCGGGGCTGACCCTGGTGACCACCATCATCGTGATGGCACATGCACTGAAGCTCAAGGGAGTCGCCGAGGGTGTCGAAACCGAGCAACAAATGAGCCATATCCTGTCGCTGAACTGCGACGAAATGCGGGGCTTTCTGTTCAGCAAACCGGTACCGGCGGAAATATTTGAAGCCAGATTCCTGGCACCGCTTACGCTAGACTACGACCTGAAGTAACGCGTGCAGAGATAACAAAATAATATGGCAATTAGATGATGTGGTGAAACAAGGTGGCTGACTTGCCCGATATCGACGGAACAGCCACAAGGCGAAGGCGGTTTGCATACGTCGCCTTGTTTGTGGTCCTTTTTTTCGCTTACCTCTACCTCAGGGATTCAACCTGGCGCGGCGATATCGCGTTGCATACCTTGATGGAAGCGGTCGCGACGGTGTTGGCGCTTGCGGTCGGCAGCCTTGCGCTGGTGCGCTACTACAGCAAGAAGGACAACACATTTTTGTTCATCGGCACGGGCTTTGTCGCCACTGCTTTTCTGGACGGCTATCACACGGTGGTCAGTTCCTTTCACTTCATCGAAGCCTTCCCGTCTGCCCCGCCTTCGTTGATCGCCTGGAGCTGGTTAGCCTCGCGCATCTTCCTGTCCCTGCTGCTGTGGATGAGCTGGCTGTTCTGGCGGCGCGAAGACCGGCTTGGCGCAGCAGGCCGGATCAGCGAAAAACTGGTTTACAGCATTGTCACTGCGCTGGCACTGATGTGCTTTGCCATCGTTGCGTTCGTGCCGATGCCGGCTGCCTACTATCAACAGCTCCCTTTTCCCCGGCCGCAGGAATTCCTGCCCGCGCTATTCTTCCTGCTTGCCCTGATCGGCTATCTGCGCAAAGGCAAATGGAAAACCGATGTGTTCGAGCACTGGCTGGTGCTGAGCCTCATCGTCGGCTTCATGGGGCAGGCCATGTTCATGTCGTTCTCCGGCCAGGTCTTCGACATGATGTTCGATGCGGCACATTTGCTGAAGAACGGTTCTTACATCTGCGCGTTGCTCGGCCTGCTGTTCAGCATGCAGCGTCTGTTCAGCGAATCGCACGCGAAGCAGGAACTCCAGTTCAAAAACACCATACTGGCAACACAGATGGAAGTTTCGCCGGATGCGATACTCGTGGTCGACGAGCACGGAAAAATCATCTCCTACAACCGATACTTCGTCGAGCTATGGGGACTTACGCAAGAGATTTTGGCAGCGCGCGTCGATGAGTCCGTGTTGCACTCGGTCGTTTCACAGCTGCGGGATCCTGAAACATTTCTCGCCCGCGTCGAATATCTGTATCAGCACAGATCAGAAGATAGCCATGAAGAAATCGATCTCAGGGATGGCAGGGTAATCGACCGCCACTCCGCACCGATGATCGGAGAACACGGCAAGTATTACGGGCGGATATGGTTCTTTCGCGACATTACCGAGCGCAAGCAAATGGAAACCGAGCTGCGTGAAAGCGAACTCGCCCACCGTACCCTGGCGCAGAACCTGCCCGGCATTGTCTACCGGGAGCATCTCCGCGAGAGCGGGCGTATGCAGTTTTATAACGATATGCCCGTTCAAATAACAGGCTACGCAGAGGATGAACTGATGACCGGCGCGGTATGCTCGATCGAGCCGTTGATTCTGAACGAGGACCGACCCGGTGTGGAGGCTGAAGTCATGCGAGCGTTGGAACAGAAACGTGCCTTCGTTGTGAAGTACCGGCTGAAACATAAGGACGGCGGCATACGCTGGATGGAAGAACATGGTATGCCTGTTTACGACACAGACGGCGCGCCACATTATATTGATGGCATGATCTTCGATATCACAGAGCACAAACAGGACGAAATAGAACTCCATCTGTTTCGAACTCTCGTCGACAATTCCAGCGATGCTATCGAAGTGGTCGACCCTGCGACTATGCGTTTATTGGACGTAAACCAGACACAATGCCGCAAACTGGGTTACAGCCGGGAACAACTGCTGTCCATGAGCATTACAGACATCGATTCGGAATTAACTGCGGACCATATGAAAGAGATCCAGACACAGCTCCTGCAAACCGGAGAGGCGCGATTCGAAAGTACGCATCGACGCAAAGACGATACTACCTACCCGGTAGAAGTCACCGCGAAAATCGTCGAATTCGGCAGACCCTACTTGCTGAGCATCGTGCGCGACATCACCGAGCGCAGGCTCGCCGAGGCGGAAGTACTAAAATTGCAGGAACAACTGCGCGAACAGGCCCAGCACGATCCGTTGACCGGTCTCTACAATCGCCGTTACCTCGAAGAAACGATGGGACGCGAAATCATTCGCGCTGAACGTTACGGCCAGCCGATCGGAGTCGTGATCTGCGACCTCGACTATTTCAAGCTCGTCAACGACACATATGGCCATCTGGTTGGCGACGAGGTATTGAGGGCGTTTGCCGAACTTTTGAGAACACATTCACGCGGCAGCGATATCGTTTGTCGTTTCGGCGGCGAGGAGTTTCTGCTGCTGCTTTTTGACACGCCGCCGGATATCGCGTATCAACGCGCCGAAGAATTGCGTGCATCGCTTGCGGCGCAACAGATAGGGAAGTCCGTTATCCGGGTGACCGCTTCCTTCGGTGTGGCTTCCTATCCGGTGGATGGCAAGACACAGGATGAGTTGATTAGTGCTGTAGACGCGGCAATGTACCAGGCCAAGAAGACGGGACGCAATCGCGTCGTGGTCGCATCGGCGAAGATCAATGGGGTCAGACTCGATTGAACAGGTCGAACATTGTCCTGCATGCCTATCTCACCAAGCCTGAAAAGCACAGCATCTATCAATCGAGTCTGACCCCATTGATCCTCAGCGTTTGTGGCTGCGTTTGCGCCGCCCCTGGAATGCCGTGACGGACTTTACGATCCTGTCATAGGGCAGCTGCTCGAGACTGCCGTACACCGTCTTGGCTTCCTCGACAAGCGCGACGACGTTCTCAACGCGTTCGGTGTCCAGGACATCGGGAGTGGTTGCCCGTTGCAGCCCCAACAGCCCGCCGTTCTGGATGCGGATCTCTCTGGCATGGGGCAACGGTCCGTCGATCCGGGTCAGCTGTAGCGTGAAGCGTGATGATTGCCTCAGCAACTCGATCAGAGTAAGACAGTCGACTCGGGATTCCTCGGCGGTGCAGGCGATGCCTTCGCGATCGGCAAGCCTGAAGTGATGTGCACGATTGCAGGCGCAGACCCTGGAGGCCAGGGCCTTTTCGAAGACACAACGGCGTTCGTTGAGCGTGTGGTACGTCGACCTGAATTCGTCTTCGTCCATCTCTGCGGTACCGGGTGGTCTATTTTTCCCATTCCTTGAGCACGGGTGCCTCCCTGACCTCCCGAAGGCGCGCTTCGGCCTCGTTCTGGTTCTCCGCGAAGATGATCTTTATCTCTTCACCCCGCTCGAGCGGTTCGCCACGCTTGTCTCTGGCCAGGGTTCGCGCATCGCGGTAGCTGTCGAAGTACTCGATGAGTTCGAGTTTTCTGGGTTCCCCGGAAGAGCCCCTGGTGATTCGGTAGACGTGGTATGGCATTTCTCGGAGATCCTTGTCGCGTGTGGTCGAGTTTCCCCCGTGTGGTGGGATTATAACCGTGCCGCAGGGATAAGCGGAATGTTGCGGGCAGGGCATCTTTTTGTCTTAAACTTGACTTGAGTCAAATATTCTTATTGCTAATATTACAATAAACTAATAAACTAATCATGCATCCCGAAACAGGGATGCTCAGTGAGATACCACTATCCGATTACGATCACAGGAGACTTGAAAATGAAAATGAAAGTTGCAGCACTGGCCAGCACTCTGGTTCTTTCCGCCGGCACCGCTTCCGCATGGTGGGGGGGCCCCGGTTATGGCAACGGTTATGGCAACGGCTGGGGTGACGGCTTCGGCGACATGTTCGGCGATTTCAACATGAGCTTCTCCGGACGCGGCAGCGGCTACGGTAGCGGTTACGGCCGGGGCTACGGCTACGGCGCTCCCTATTACGGCTATGGCTACCCGTACTACGGTGGCTACGGCTATGGCTATGCGCCTTACGCTGCTCCCTATGGTTACGGTGCTCCCTATGGAGCCCCGGCCGCTCCCGTCGCTCCCCAGGCTCCCGCCGAATCGAAGTAGCTCGCTCGGTCCCGAGTCCGGAATAAGGGGTGGTAATACCACCCCTTCTTTCTTTACTCTTTTACTGATTGTGTGTCGCTAGAGAAACCGCTCCGCGGCGACCAGCACCCAGAACAAGGCGGCGCAGATCAGCGACAGCAATACGGCCGCCGATCCCATGTCCTTGGCCCTCCCGGACAGGCGGTGATGCTCCTCCCCGACCCGGTCGATTGCCGCTTCGACGGCCGAGTTCAGTAGCTCCACGATCAGTACCGCGATCAGGCTGCCGACGAGCAATGCCCGCTGTACCGCGGTCTGACCCAACCAGATTCCCGCTGGCGCAAGCAACGCGAGCAGCAGGAGCTCCTGGCGAAACGCCGCCTCGTGCTTGAAGGCCGCCTTGAATCCCTTCCAGGAATACCCGGTCGCCTTGATCAGTCGGACGATTCCCTGATTTCCGCTGTATGCCACGGGAACCCCAGGATGCGCGTGAACCGGAAAATTCAGTCGGCTGCCGGATCGTCTGGACGCCAGCGAAGGTCCGGTTCGCGCGCCGCGCGCACCTCGTCGAACCTGCGGTTGGGTAGTGTGTAGGGCGCGCCGCGAACCTGCTCGGCATTGCTTTCGGCCTCAGCCAGGATAGCGGCCATCGCGTCCGCGAAACCGTCCAGTTCTTCCTTTGCCTCCGACTCGGTCGGTTCGATCAGCAGACATTCCGGCACCATCAGCGGGAAGTAGGTCGTGGGCGCATGGAAACCGAAGTCCAGCAGTCGCTTGCCGAAGTCCGCCGCGGTCACCCTCAGTTCCTTTGCCTGGCGGCTCAGTGTGACGATGAACTCGTGGGTCGCGCGCCGCTCGGGATAGGCAAGGTCGAAGCCTTTCTCGCGCAGCCTGGCCATCAGATAGTTGGCGTTCAGGGTGGAGTATTCGCCGACGCGCACCATGCCCGAGTCCCCGAGCATCCGCATGTAAACGTATGCCCTCAGCAAGACGCCCGGATTGCCACCAAAGGCCGACAGCCTCCCGATGCTCATCGGAAGATCTTCGGCGTTGAGCCAGCGGAACCGGTCTCCGTCCCTGCCGACGACCGGCACGGGCATGTACGGCAGGAGCCGCTGGGCGACACCGATCGCACCCGAACCCGGGCCGCCGCCACCGTGCGGAGTCGAAAAGGTCTTGTGCAGGTTCATGTGGATTACGTCAAAGCCCATATCGCCCGGCCGCACCTTGCCCAGGATCGCGTTCAGGTTGGCGCCGTCGTAGTAGAGCAGGCCGCCCGCCTCGTGGACGATCCCGGCGATCTCGACGATTCGACGCTCGAAAACCCCGAGTGTGGAGGGGTTGGTGAGCATCAGACCCGCGGTGTTCGGACCCGTTGCCTCGCGCAGCGCATCCAGGTCGACATCGCCGTTGGCGTCGGTCGGGATCTCCCGGACCTTGTAACCGCACATTGCGGCGGTGGCCGGGTTGGTTCCGTGCGCCGCGTCCGGCACCAGCACCTCGTTACGTTCATGGTCGCCGCGCCCCCGATGATAGGCGCGGATCATGGCGATGCCGGCGAATTCACCCTGCGCGCCGGCCATCGGGGCCAGCGAGACGCCCTGCATGCCGCTGACCGCCTTGAGCATCTCCTGAAGTTCGTGCATGCAGGCCAGGAAACCCTGACTGCTTGAGGCCGGCGACAGCGGGTGACGGTTGGCGAATCCCGGCAGCAACGCCACACTATTGCAACCCCTCGGGTTGTATTTCATGGTGCACGAGCCCAGCGGGTAGAAGTGCGTGTCGATGGAAAAGTTCTTCTGGGACAGTCGCGTGTAGTGGCGCACCGTCTGCAATTCGGAGACCTCCGGCAGCCGCGGGCGTGCGCGGCGCCGGAAGCGCTCGGGCAGGTCGTCCACGGAGGCCTTCGCGCGTGGGGCTTGTGCCGGGGCGCGGCGGTTCTTGAGCGAATGGTCGAATATCAGCACGGCGAGGTAGTTCCAGGATAAGATGCCATCGGGCCCGGGTACGGCTGGTGTCTGTGGTTTCGGCTCAATCCAGGGCGGCCATCGCCTTGTCGTAGTCGGCTTCGGTCACAATCTCGGGTACCAGTTCGGTATGAACGACCCGGTTGTCGGTGTCCAGGACTACGATTGCACGCGCGGTGGTGCCTTCCAGTGGACCGTCCACGAGCAGCACGCCGTAGTCCTTGGAGAAGTTCCGATTGCGCATGATCGATAGCGTCGTCATGTTCTTGATTCCCTCGAGAGAACAGAACCGCGCCTGCGCTCCCGGCAGATCAGCCGAGATGGTCAGCACGACGGCATCGTCGCGGCGGGCGATCTTTTCGTTGAATTCCCTGGCGGACTTGGCGCAGACCCCGGTGTCGAGGCTCACGACGATGTTCAGTATCTTCTTCTTGCCGGCGAAGTTGTCCAGACTCACGTCGCTGAGGTCCCTGGCGACCAGCCGGAAGTCGGGCGCCTGGGAACCGATGGCCGGCAGATCGCCGTTCGTGTGTATCTCGTCACCGTTCAATGTTACCGTCGCCATGGTTGGTGTCTCCTCTGGATGTGGACTGGGTTAGGCGGACCTGGTATATCGGTCGCGCAGGATCTGGTTGGTCGCATCGACCATGCGGTCAAGGTCGGCGCGGGTCTTGGTTTCGGTCGCGCAGACCAGCAGGCCGTCCGGCAATTCCGGATAGTCCGCCGTCAGCGGATGGCCACCGAGGATGCCATCCTCGGCGAGTGACTCGAGCAGGGCCTCGACGGGCCGGTCGATCTTCAGCGCCGCCTCGTGGAAGTACTCACCCCCGAACAGCGGGGAGACACTGTCGATCTCCAGTAGCCCCCTGGCCAGTTCGTGCGTGTTTTCATAGCAGGCCCGGGCGACCCGTTCCAGGCCGTCGGGTCCCAGCAGCGCCATATGGATCGTGGCCGCGGTGACCAGCAGGCCCTGGTTGGTGCAGATGTTGGATGTTGCGCGCGACCGCCGGATATGCTGCTCACGGGCCTGCAGTGTTAGCACGAAGCCGGGCTTCCCGTCTGCGTCGATCGCGCGGCCGACGAGTCTGCCTGGCATCTGGCGCACCATATTCTGTCGGGTGCACAGAAAGCCGAAATAGGGTCCGCCGGAGGATAGCGGCGATCCGAGCGGCTGGCCGTCTCCGCAGGCGATGTCGACGCCGTTATCAGCCCACTCGCCGGGCGGGCGTAACAGACCCAGCGACAGCGGATTAACCAGCCCGATGGCCAGTATTCCGTTTCTTGCCGTCCAGTCCGTGAGCGCGTCGACCTCCTCGAGAACCCCGAAGTAGTTGGGCTGTGGGATGACCAGCGCGACGGCGCCCTTGTTGGCCCAGCGATCCAGCGTCTCGGGATCGACCCTGCCGGTGCGCGTGTTAAACGGGACCTCCACGCATTCGATGTCCTGCGGCGCTGTCAGCGTCCTGACCGTGTCCCGATAGGCGGGGTGGACGGTCCGCGGCATCAGGATCTTCCGTGACCCGGCCTTGCGGTTTGTGCGAACCGCCATCAGTACGGCCTCGGCGAGTGCCGAGGCGCCGTCGTACAGGGAGGCGTTCGATACGTCCATGGCGGTCAGTTCCGTCATCATGGACTGGTATTCGTAGATGATCTGCAGCGTGCCCTGTGAGGCCTCCGGCTGATACGGAGTGTACGCCGTGTAGAACTCGCCACGCGTCGCGATCTGCCACACCGCCGCCGGGATGTGGTGCTCGTAGGCGCCCGCGCCGATAAAATTGAGCGCGACCTGATCCCGCTCCGCCCGTTCGCTCATCAGGCGGGTGACTTCCATCTCGCTGAGCGGTGACGGGATGCCGTCGAGCGCTTCGACTCGCAGTTCGCGGGGAATCTCGTCGAACAGGATGTCGATGCTGTCCACGTCGATCGTGGCCAGCATCTCCCTGACCTCTTCCTCTGTGTGCGGAATGAACGGCATGGGCGGCGCGCGCCTAGTGCTCTGTCCGACTGATCATTGCGCCGAATCCGTAATTATCTGTTGGACAGAGCACTAGCTTGTCTCTGCGATCTGCTGTTCGTAGGCGGCAGCATCCATCAGGCCTTCGCTCGCGGTACCGCTCTGCGGTGCGATGCGAAAGATCCATCCGTCGCCATAGGGATCTTCGTTGACCTGTTCGGGACTGTCGGAGAGCGTATCGTTCACCTCCACGACCTCGCCGCTGACAGGTGCGTACACGTCGGACGCTGCCTTGACCGATTCCACCACGGCACATCCGTCTCTGGCGGTCACCTGCGATCCGGCTTCCGGCGGTTCCACGTACACCAAATCACCCAGCAATTCCTGGGCGTGATCGGTGATACCCACGGTCAGGGTCCCGTCGTCGTTGGTGCGAACCCATTCGTGGCTTTCGGTGTATTTCAGGTCCTCAGGTGCATTGCTCATCGCGCTTCTCCCTTCAAGACGATTTTGTGGACAACAATGGCTTTCCCTGGCGGACGAATACAGGCTTGACCACACCGGCGGGATGCGGCTTGCCCCGGATCTCCACCTCGCATCGCGACCCGGTGGTTGCGGCGACCCGCGCCATGCCGATGCTGACGCCGAGTGTGGGCGAAAAGGTGCCGCTAGTGACCTCACCGGCCGCCTGACCGTCAACGAAGACCTTCTGGTGGGATCGAAGCACACCCTTGCCTTCGAGCACCAGGCCGACGAATTTCATCTCCGGTCCCTGTGTGCGTTCGGCTTCCAGCGCTGCGCGTCCGATGAAGTTCCTCTCCTCAGGCTCCCAACCGATGGTCCAGCCCAACCCGCTTTCCAGTGGAGAGACGGATTCGTCCATGTCGGTCCCGTATAGGTTCATCCCGGCTTCCAATCTCAGGGTATCACGCGCCCCCAGCCCGGCGGGTTTGATGCCTGTATCGAGCAGTGCCTGCCAGAACGCTGGCGCGTCCGTGTTGGGTACCATGACCTCGAACCCGTCTTCACCCGTGTATCCGGTGCGGGCGACGAACATTTCGCCGACGACCATGCCGGTAAAGGGCCGCATCCCATCGAGCGCTTCGCGCTTGTCTCCCGGCATTAAACCGATGACCGCATCCCTTGCGTTGGGGCCCTGAACGGCGATCATGGCCAGGTCGTCGCGCTCCGTTATCGAGACAGCAAAGCCCTGTGCATGACGACGCATCCATTCGAGGTCCTTGTCCCGCGTGGCGGCATTGACGACCACCCGGTATCGATTCGGGTCGAAATAGTAAACGATCAGGTCGTCGACGACTCCGCCGTCCTCGTTGAGCATACAGGAGTACAGTGCCCTGCCCGAAGTCTTGAGCTTCTCGACGTTATTGGCCAGCAGGCGCTGCAGATAGGGTCCGGAATCGGCGCCTTCTAGGTCGACGATCGTCATGTGGGAGACGTCGAACATGCCGCCGTCATTGCGCACGCTATGGTGTTCGTCGATCTGGGAACCGTAGTTCACCGGCATATCCCAGCCGCCGAAATCCACCATTCGGGCGTTCATTTCAAGGTGTTTGTCGTACAGGGCGGTACGGTTCGCCATCTGTCAGTGCTCCGTGTAACCGGCCGGATCGCGAGGGATGCCGTGGCCCTAGGATTCGTCGTGGATTCTCCGGAGGATGAAGTGAGGCTGTCGGACGATGTCCGGTGCACCACGTCGGGACTCGGCCCTCGCTCCCGATACGCTGGCGCAATAATGCGATCAGGCCCCGGGCAAGAGTACTATAAACCAGTGAACGAGCGATCTGAATACCCCAACCCCACCGTGGGCCGCGGGACATGCCCTCATGCCCGTTTTACCGGGAGCAGGGAAATGATCGGTCGGTTACCGGTGATGCCGGTCCCGCGCCCGGCGGATCGCGGGTTTCATGATACAATTGACCGCTCTTCCAGCAGGTTGACAGACGCATGCACCAAGCGCGTATTCCACTGATTGCATTCATTGTCGTGGCCATACTCGGGACCACCCTGGCGCGCGCCGATCAGGACGACATCCTTGTGCGGGACGCCTGGATTCGCGAGGCCCCGCCGAACGCCAGTGTTCTCGCGGGTTATCTGACCCTGGTGAATCCCGGTAACGATCCGCGTCGCCTGACCGGTGTCGAGTCCGGACAGTTCGACTCGGTCGAGATGCACCGTACCATCCATGAGGACGGGATGGCGAAGATGGCCCCGCAGCCGTATCTCGATCTTCCCCCCGGGGGGACGGTGGAACTGGTCCCCGGGGGTTACCATCTGATGCTGATGATACCGTCCCGCCGGTTCGTCGAGGGGGACGTCGTCTCTCTGGATCTGATCTTCCGGGGAGGCGGACGGATGACGGTGCCGTTCGAAGTCCGCAAATCCGAATCGGGCGGCGGAGGACACCAGCACCACCATCAACACTGACGGTGCGTCTGGTTCTGACCGAGCCGATCATCCGGGAGCGCATCTCACGGTACCCGCTGCGCACCGTCGACAACCCGTTTCCGCCCAGGTTTCTCGGCGAGGACGCGATACCGGCGGCGGTGCTTGCGCCGCTCGTCCAGGTCGCCGAAGGCGACTGGCACCTGCTCTATATCAAGCGCACACGCCGCAGAGACGATCCACACAGCGGGCAGGTCGCCTTTCCCGGCGGTCGCCGCGAGTCGGGCGATACCGACCTGCGTGCCACGGCGTTGCGCGAGGCGGGCGAGGAACTGGGGATTGATCCGGCAGGTGTGCGGATTCTGGGTCCGTTGAATCCACATCTGACGATCAGCAACCACCGTGTGACCCCTTATGCGGGCTGTCTGGACTGGCCCTGCGAGCTGAATTGCCAGCCCGGGGAGGTGAGTCGTGCCTTCACGATTCCGCTCGACTGGCTGGCCGACCCGCGAAACTACCAATGCCTGGAACGACCTTTGCCGGGTTCCGGTGCCCGCATTGCCATGATCGAGTATCGGGCCTTTGACGGCGAGACCCTGTGGGGCCTGACGGCGAGGATGACCCAGCGTCTGCTGGGGGTCCTGGGATACGATTGTGGTGGCTAACCGCTCGGCCGCGGTGTCTCAGTCGTCTTTGATTCGGACCACGATGCGTCCGTGCGAGCCGCCGTCGAGCAAACGATCGAAGGCCCGGGGCAACTCGCTCATCGCCACTGTCGAGGACGCGATTCGGTCAAGATGCGGCGGTTTTAGGTCTGACCCGATGCGTTTCCATAAGGCGTGTCGCCACTCGACCGGGCAGTTTCCCGAGGAGATGCCGAGTAACGAGACGCCTCTCAAGATGAAAGGCATGACGGTGGTTTCGAGCACGTGATCGCCCACCAGCCCGATGCTGGCGATATTTCCCCAGGGTTTCGTGGTGCGAGTCAGCCACGAGAGGGTTTTGCCGCCGACGTTGTCCACCGCGCCGCCCCAGCGCGTGGATTCGAGCGGTCGATCGCCGAAATTCAGTTGATGCCGGTCTAGCACTTCTTCGGCGCCCAGCGAGATGAGGTAATCGCGCAGCGCGGATCGGCCGCTGACGGCGACGACCTCGTAGCCGAGCTGTGAGAACATCTGGATCGCGAAACTCCCGACCCCACCGGTGGCACCCGTCACGACGATTGGGCCGTGCTGCGGTGTCTGGTGGTTGTCTTCCATGCGTTTGACCGTCAGGGCGGCGGTAAACCCGGCCGAGCCGAGCACCATCGCCTCGAACAGGTCCAGCGACTCTGGCAGGGGAACGACCCAGTCAGCCGGTACGCGCACGATTTCCGAGTATCCCCCGTCGTGGGACTCGCCGAGCCCGCATCCGGTCACCAGCACCGCGTCGCCATTGCTGAAACGATCGTCGCTGCTCTCGACGACGATACCGGCGACATCGACACCCCCGATCAGCGGCGAGCGGCGCAGGATCCTGCCCCGCCCGGTCCCCGCCAATGCGTCCTTGTAGTTGATACCGCTGTAGCGAGCCTCTATCACCACGTCGCCCGGCGGCAGGTCCTCGACCGAGAGTCTTTCCAATCCGGCGCGGTGACCGTCTTTGTCCGAGTAAATCCTGAATGCGTCGAAGGCCTTCATGTGACTGGCTCCCCGCCGAGCTCGGCATGCAGTTCATGTGACCGGGCGCGAGCGTGTCGGGTGTCCTCGTGCAGGTAGCAGAAGTGCCCCATCTTACGCCCCGGCCTGGGTTCCGTCTTACCGTACAGGTGGAGCTTGATGCCGGGCTCTGCGAACAGGCGCTCCCAGGGGGGCGTTCCGGCGGACCAGAGGTCGCCCAGCAGATTGGTCATCACGACCGGGGTCAGTAGGCGCGTGTCGCCGGGGGGCAGGCCGCAGAGCATGCGGACCTGCTGTTCGAACTGCGAGGTGACGCACGCGTCCAGGGTGTAGTGCCCGCTGTTGTGAGGACGAGGCGCGATCTCGTTGACAAGCAGTGTTCCCGAGCCCGTTACGAAAAACTCGACCGCCATCACGCCGACGTATTCCAGCGCCTCGGCAAGACGCGTGGCCAGTTGCCGGGCCTCGTCGGCACGCTCCGGGGAGATCCTGGCCGGCACGATAGTGACATCCAGGATGCCGTGGCGGTGCTCGTTCTCCGCGACAGGGAAACAGCGTACCAGGCCGGATTCGTGGCGGGAAAGGATGACGGAGATCTCCCGCTCCAGATCGATCCGCTCCTCGAGTACGCTGGGCACCTCGCCTTCGGCAGCGAAGCCCCGGCGGGCGGTGCCGATGTCGCTGACCGAAAACTGACCCTTGCCGTCGTAGCCCAGCGAGGAGCGTTTGAGAATACAGGGCATCCTGAGCTCGTCGACGGCCGTGGCAAGCTCCCCCGCATTCCGTACTGTCCTGAAGGCCGCCGTGGGAAGGCCGAGGTCACGGATGAAGGTCTTTTCGCGGATGCGGTCCTGCGTCGCTTCCAAGGCGTGCGCCGAGGGGTGCACGAGACAGCGTGACTCCAGTGCGCGAACCGACCCGGCAGGGATGTTTTCGAACTCCGTGGTCACCGCATCGCAGCTCTCGGCCATGCGTCGCAGCGAATCCGCGTCGTCGAACCGGGCACACAGGTGTTTGTCCGCCATCGTACCCGCGGGACTGACCGGGTCGGGGTCGAGGACGCACACGCGGTATCCCAGGGTGCGCGCGGCAACCGCAAACATGCGGCCGAGCTGCCCGCCGCCGAGCATGCCCAGCGTGGCGCCGGGCAGGATCATTGCGGTGGCAGGGTGGTCTGCAGGACCTGGTCCCGCTGCCGGTGCCGGAAATCGACCAACCGTTCGGACAGGGCCGCGTCCGTGGTGGCGAGCAGGGCGACGGCGAACAGCCCCGCGTTGGCCGCACCCGACTCGCCGATCGCGAAGGTGGCCACGGGGACACCCTTGGGCATCTGTACGATCGAAAGCAGCGAGTCCTCTCCCCTCAGGTACCGGGACGGAACCGGGACACCCAGTACGGGTAGGGGGCTGACCGCCGCCAGCATACCGGGCAGGTGCGCCGCGCCGCCGGCCCCCGCGATGATGCATCTCAGACCCCGGCCCGCCGCCGTTCTTCCGTAGTCGTAGAGCAGGTCGGGAGTGCGGTGCGCGGACACGACGCGTGCCTCGTGGGGCACGTCAAAGCCCTCCAGGCGGGCCACGGCGTGTTCCATTACCGGCCAGTCGCTGTCGCTTCCCATGACGACGCCCACCAATGGCGTGCGCTTGATATCTTGCATGAATCCGAGGGTTCCCTGGGACCAAAGCGGTCTATTGTCACCGAAACGAGGGAACAGCTCCACCCGTGCGCAGTGGGAGGCGTGCGGGTCTGGCGTATCGCATTTGTTACGTCTGTGGTAACAGATACGAGTGACTGTGGTCCAACCCGCGACAGTTTCACCCGGCGTGGTACGTCACAGGCCAGCTTCGTCGAGACTTAGTCTAACAATATTAACGAGATGGGGTATTTCTGGCGTGGTTGGCATACGGTGTGCTTCGTATTCGACTCGATGAGGTTCAGTGTCAAAAGCGCGAGCGCTTGAGTGAGCGGGACGTTGAATTGACAGTGGATTGATGCGTGTCAGAATTTTCCTGTGTCGGAATCGTTCGAACACACGCCAGCGGATGTCGGCCTTTGGCGCGCCCCTGCGGCAAAGGTTGGGGTGGGAAACGTTGGCGTACCGGCGACGACATGGCTATCCGGTGAGGAGGAGCAAATGGATCAATGGTGCCGGTTCAAGCTGGCCTGCAGGCGATGCACAGCGGCCGTTGCCCTGCCGCGGCGGGGAATGTCACTGCTGCGGGTATTACCGGTCGCCGCCGGGATCCTGGTTCAGGCGGCCTGCTCAAGCCTCGCCGGGCCGGAATACGAGCGTCCTGAGACCGCCACCAAGCCGGCCTGGTCGGACGAGACGGCGATCGACGTATCGGCGGCCGAGACCGTGCGTCCGGACTGGTGGCGAAACTTCGGGGACGACTACCTGGACGGGCTCGTCGATACGGCGATTTCGCAGAATATCGATATCAAGGTGCTGGCGGCGCGCAGCGAGGTCGCGGGCGCGGCCATCAGCCAGGCCGAGGCCCTGAGACTGCCGACCATCGGTGCGGCGGCGGGCGCCAATGTGCAGACCAGTGCCGGACTGGGCACGAGCACCCAGTACAGCGCAGCCGCTTCGTTGAACTGGGAACTGGACATCTGGGGAAAGTTCAAGAAGGGTGTGCAGGCACAGGAGGCGGGATACTTCGCCACCGAAGCGGACTGGCGTGCGGGCTACCTGTCGATGGTCTCGGACGTATCGACGACCTATTTCAGAATACGCCAGTTCGACGAGCAGATCGCGCAGCAGCAGGCCATGATCGACAAGAACCGGCAGATCCTGGCGATCTACGGCGCCATGCTGCGGGAGGGATTGATCCCCGAGACGCGGGTGATGCAGCAGAAGGCCGAGGTCGGTCGGCTGCAGAACCAACTCCTCGAGTTGAAGCGGGTCCGGCAACTGTCCGAGAATGCCATCGCGACGTTGCTGGGCATCCCGGCCGGGGAGTTTCACGTCCCGCCGGGCAGTCTGCGCAGCGAGGTTCGCCTGATGGCGGTCCCGGCAGGTTTGCCGTCTGATCTTCTGTCGCGCCGGCCTGATATCATTGCCGCCGAGTTCCGCGTCCTGCAGGCGTACGATCTCGTCGGCCAGGCTCGGCTCGCGAGACTGCCGTCGATCACCTTGACCGCGAGGGGCGGAAATTCGAGCCTGGAACTTACGGACCTGCTGGCCTCATGGTCGGTCGGGTTTCTCCCCAGGATCGACATTCCGATCTTCGATCCGAACGTGAGGGCGCAGTTGAAGGTTAACGAGGCGAGGACACGGCTGGCCGAAGAAGAGTACAAGCGCACGGTGATCAGGGCGTTCGAGGAGGTGGAGAACACCCTGGTCAACCTGGCGAGTCACCGGGCGCAGAAGGCGGAACTCGAGATGCAGCGGGAGAATCTGCGCGTCGTCTCCCAGCAGATCCAGCGGCAGTTGAAGGAGGGGATGGTCTCGCAACTCGAGTGGTTCGAGTCCGAGCGCTCGCTGTTGCGGGCGGAGCAGGAACTGCTTCAGAACCACCAGTTGATACTGTCCGACACGGTCGAACTTTACAAGGCGCTGGGAGGCGGCTGGCCCCCGGTCACGGTCGGGTCTTCCGGTTGATGTGAAACACCCCGCCGGGGTGAACAGGCTGTCGGAGTGCTCCCGGCGAAGCACGGCCGTATGACCGACCACCGTCAAGCGCACACGGGCGTCAGAACCAGCAGGTGGCCGGCCGTAAACTGAAATCCGGAACTCAGATCACGATGCAGGTCAGATTGAAGCCCGTCTCCCATCCGGAGCTGGGTGACATCATCATCGCCGACGCGCTGTTTCCCGTCGGTCGCGACGAGGTGCCGTTCGCCGCGTACGGCGCGGACGCGGTATGTTGCCTGTCGCGCCGGCACGCAAGGCTGTTCAGCGAGAATGGCGGTTTCTACGTCGCCGATCTCGGCAGCCGGAACGGGACCACGGTCAATGGCAAGATCGTGGCTGTAAAGCCCGCGCGGTTGCGCCAGGGGGACGAGATCTGCTTCGGGCAGCATCTCACCTACCGGGTGGATTTCCCCGATGCCGCGAACGATGCTGCCTCGCGCGGTCCCGAGACACACCTCACGCTGGTTCCGTCGTCTTCCGGGGACATCGCGGCCATCGCGGTCAACCGTTTCCCGTTCCTGGTCAGCAAGGCGGACGACACCTTCTCCCAGTACGCGCCGCGTCACGACGACGAGGTCAATTACCTGTCACGCCGACATGCACACCTTTTTCTCAAGGAGGGGATTCCTTACATCGAGGATCTGGGCAGTACCAACGGGACCTGGGTCAACGGGGTGCGGCTGGACGAACATGCGCGTGCGCTCACCGACGGAGACATCGTAGCCTTCGGGGGGGATTTCTTCAGCTACAGCGTCCGGATGGAGCCGCAGACCGGGGGCGTGGACGCGACGGAATCGCCGGTAAAGGCCGGTGATCCGGGGGCTTTGCCGGCGAGAGCATCACCAGAGGGAAAGACAACGTTCGTGGAAACGGCCAATTCGTTCCTGGATATCTTCTGCGTCGAAGAGGAGGAGAACAGGGTTGGTGACCCGAAAGAGGTTGAAGAGGCAGTCAAGGAGAAGGACGTATCCCGGCCGGCGGAGGCCCGACCGGGATACCTGCGGCGGAAATGGCTGTTTATCAAGGAGCTCAAGGGTTCGTTTTCGGAGCCCGGCACCGGGCGTTCGCGGGGCTTGTGGGTCTTTATGGTACTGCTGCTGCTGGTCGGCGGCGCGGTCGCGACCACGGTCTATCTGGTTGGCAGGCAGGAGCGCGAGATCGAGCGGCTCCTCGCCGCCGGTGACTACGAGGGTAGCGCATCCGCGGCGAATGCCTACCTTGCCCTGCACCCCGACAGTCCCGAGATTCGGGACCTGGCGACCGAGTCGCTGATGAAATACGCGGTTCCGCGTTGGGCAGAGGCGATAAGGGGCGGGGACCATACCGGGGCACGGCGGGTCCTGAACGGGGCGCGCGCGATCTCCGCGGCGAATACCGATGGCCTGGAACTGCTGGACCTGCTGGGGTGGATGACCGAGGTTGATGCCTTTGTCGAAATGCGCGGTGGGCACGACGCCCCTATCGAGATCTATGTCGACGAAGCGTCTATCAATGCCCTGATCGATTGGTGGGAGACGGACGACGAGAGGAATCGTCGCCGGATGCGGCTGATACTCGAATACGAACCGAGCTCCGGCGATCTGCAGGCGCGGGCCTACAGTGCGTTGCGGGAACTGCGCAGCGAGCGGTCGGTGTACCTGGCTGCACTGGACCGGCTTCGCCCCCGGATCGAGGCGGCGCTCGCTGCAGACCGGACGGCGGGACTCGCCGAAGAGATCGAGCGGGTCGGCGACAAATATCCACGAATCGCCGGTCTGGATCAGGTCCTGGCCGATCTGGATGCGTATCTCGATATCCAGGAGAAGATCGGGGCCCGTGACCTGATGGGGGTCATGGAGGCGCTCGATGCCTCGGATTTCCGGACCCCGCCCTTTCTGATGAAGGCCGCCGCGATCCGACGCGATGTCCTGCCGCCACCCGAAATCTCGGCTGAGTACCGCGCTGCATCCGATGCCTGGCTCTCCGGGGATATCGAGGAAAATCTCTCCATCCTGGCGGGGTTGACCGACAATTCCTGGGGGGAAGTCGCCCAGGCGGAGCTGGATCGTAACCGGCGGATCGCGGACGAGTTCGCGAAACTGGGGGATAAAAGGGACACACCGGGCTACGGAGACGCCCTTTTGTCCTTCCATGCCATGCTGGACCCGCAAAGGGACGCGTATTTCCTCTCCGCCATCGAGGCAGACATGCAGGTCCGCTCTGCCGAGGCACTGGCGAGAGCGCAGGAAGCCGAAGCCGAGGCGAGGGAGAAGTGGGAAGCGTATCGCTCGGGCGGCGGCATTCCGGGGATTCTGCGACTGGAGGACGGGATCTCGGCGACCTACCGGCGTCAGGCGGGGGCCCTCTCCGCGGCGCGTGTGAGTGCCTGGCAGGCTTATCGTATCCGTGAACTGCTGGGACTGGACGACCCGCAGGCGCAGCGCAGGCTGCGCACCGACATCGACAGGGAGGTGCGCCTGCAGCGGCTGTCCCTGAATGAGCTGGGGATGGTTTTGAACCCGACCCTGTTGCGTGAGAAGCTAGCGCTGCTCCCGGCGCCGGATTCACGGGCGGGCGGGGCGAATTGAAGACATCGGTGCGGGCAAGGGACCCGGTATGAGGGGTGGCGGATCATGAGCTCGGAAGGCGACAGACTCAGACGATTGACCGAGGCGCTGGAGGATCACAGCGCCGAAGGTACGGAGCTGCTCCTGGCCGAGCCTTCGAAGATGATGCGCGCCACCATCCTGCTGATCGGCGCCATGCTGCTCGCGGCCCTGATCTGGTCGATGATCGGGCGGGCGGACGTGATCGTGACCACCACCGGCACGCTGGGCCCCGAGTCCGAGGTACGCAGGTTCTATGCGCCGATCGCCGGAGAGATGGTGGATATCTATATCGCCGAGGGGCAGCCCGTCGAAGCGGGTGACGTGCTGGCCAGGATCAACGCGCGGGGGGCGGTCGAGGTGGCGACCAACGCCCTGGATGCGCGGCTCAAACTGGCCGAGGCCGAGCGGGAGTCTCGGCATTTTCCCGAGCGCAAGGCATTGATGGAGCGTCAGGCAGAGGTCCTGGACAAGCAGATCGAGATCGCGGCGAACCAGCACGAGAAGCGGGTCTCGGAGGGTATGGCAAAGCTCGCCGACGTACAGAAGGCCAAGCTCGTCGAGGCGCGCGGTAATCTGGAAACGGCCACCCGCGCCCGCGATATCGCGCGGCGCGATCTGGACAAGTTCCAGCGCCTGATTCGCTCCGAGGGTGGCGGCGGTGTGTCGCAAAAACAGGTCGAGGAGAAGCGTAGCGAGCTGATTGCCGCCAACACCAGCTATGAACTCGCCGAGGCCAAGCTGGGTGAGCTGGAATTCCAGTTGAGCGAGGAATACGCAAAGGTCAAGACGGAGCTCGAAGGCAGCGACAGCAAGCTGCTGGAGCTGCGCATCCAGCACGAGGAGCTGCTGGACAAGATCGAGTACGAGGAATTCCGGGTGCAGATGGAACTCAAACGCGCCGAACTCGCCTCCGACGCTGCCTCGAGGGTGAATTTCGACAACATCGACGAGGAAAACTTTCTACGCATCGTGGCGCCGGTCTCCGGGGTAATCACGGACGTGGCTCTGACCCAGCCCGGTGACAAGGTGCAACCGAACACACCGCTGGGCGGGATCGCGCCCCAAGACGCCAGGACCGTCCTGAATATCGAGATTCCCGAGTCGGACAGGGCGTTTCTACGCGTGGGGCAGGAGGCAAAGCTGAAGTTCAACGCCTTTCCCTTCCAGCGTTACGGATACATCAACGGCAAAGTGGAATACATCTCGCCATCGACCCGGCCGTCGGCAAGGGAGGCCCAGTTGCCGGTCTACGAGGGTCGGGTCTCCCTGGGAAGGGACTACTTCACCATCGCCGGGCAGGACTACTCGTTGCGCTACGGCATGGAGGCGTCCGCCGAGATCACCGTCCGCCAGCGCAGGCTGATCGATTTCGCGCTGGACCCCTTCAGGGAGCTCGCCGGCTGATGGGACCGGCGGAGGTCGGCAAGGGATGGTGCGTCCAGTCCACACGCCCGGCTGGAGCCAGACCTCGCCGGACCGGCCGCAATGACACGCAATATAGAGAAAACGGGAGACGACAGGATGACGGATTTGGTCAAGATCGACGACGAGGTCGTGACGACGGACGGGTTTATCAGGATCCTGAAACTGAGCGGGCGGTTCGACGGCCTGATCGAAGAGATACTGAAGGACAAGCTGGCCGTACACGCCGCGAAGAAGGCCGGCATTCCGGTATCCGACGACGAGATCCAGGAGCGCGCCGACCAGTTCCGCCGTGTCCAGGGCCTGCACCGGGCCCAGGATGCGATCGCCTGGCTGGACTCGCTCGGCGTGACGCTGGACGACCTGGAGCAGTTCATCATCGACATGCTCTACCAGGAAAAGATGATGAAAGAGGTCTGCCGGGACGAGGCGGTCGAGGCGTATTTCAAGCTGCATTCTCCCCGTTTCGACAGTATCGAGGTCAGGCACATCGTGATGGATTCCGAGGGCGCCGCAAAAGAGATGCTGTCGGTGCTCGCGGACGACCCGGAGAGCTTCGCCGAGATGGCGGCCGAACATTCGCTCGCAGACACGCGCGAGCGCGGTGGCAGTGTGGGCAAGGTCATGCGCGGGTCCCTGCAGCCGGAGATCGAGGCGAAGGTGTTCAACGCCTCGCCGGGCGACCTGGTCGGCCCCTTCCATAGCGGCGGTGAGCACCATGAGATCTTCAGGATCGACGCCACCAATACGGCCCGCCTGGACGAGGAGACCCGCACCGAGATTCGACGAATCCTGCGCGAGGACTGGCTCGCTGCGCGGGCGCGAGAGCACGGCATCGAAATACTGTAGGAACCAGCAGTAGGCATGGTTTGTAGGTCGGGTTAGCGCAGCGTAACCCGACAGGTGCGCGCCCCTGCAGTTTGGGAACGTCGGGCTATCCCGAAACAGAATCCGAAGCCAAGAGCGAGACAGCGAACTTGAACGACGCATCCGACTCCCTGACCGACTTCCTCGCGTCCGTCGAGTTGCTGTCGGCCTTCGACAAAGCGGAGATCGAGCGACTCGCGGCCAGTGCCGAGTCCCGGTTTTACGGATTCGGAGAACAGGTGATCCAGGCCGGCGATCGTGGCGACGGGCTGTTCGTCGTCAAGCGGGGCGCGGTCAGGCTGTTCACCGAGGAGGGCGGCAAGGAAACCAGCATGGGGGTCCGCAAGACCGGCGAGGTCATCGGGGAGCTCGGGATCCTGCGCGAGTTCCAGCACGAGGCCTCGGTGCGCTCCTCGGCGAAGTCGGAACTCGTCTACATTCCGCGGGAGGTCGTTGCGCCGCTGCTGGCTGCGAACCCGAATGCCCAGTCCTTCGTCATGAGCTATGTCGCCATCGCCTCGGCGGGTGGGCTCGTGACACGCCTGTTCGACCTGCGCGGCAAGGTCGAGAAGGCGGAAATCGAGGAGTTCGTCCGCAGCGTCGGCGTCAAACGGATCAAGGCTGGACAGACGATCCTCTCGCAGGATTCCCGGGAGGACCGGCGACTCTACATCGTCCGTCAGGGTGAGGTGCAGATCACTCGGGCCGAGGAAGGCAACGAGTATCCACTCGCGAATCTGAAACGGGGAGAGGTGTTCGGCGAGAAGGCCTGCCTGTTGCGTCAGGAACAACCTGCCTCTGCGGTCGCCGTGACCGACTGCGTGCTGCTGGTGATCCCCGAGCAGACGGTGCATTTCATCCTCGAGCGCAATCCCCGGCTCCGCGAGGTGCTGGAGGAGCGTATCGCATACGCCGAGCGCGAGCTGCAGCGCCAGCGCAAGATCGCCGAGCGGCGCCGCCGCCCGTTGCGGCTGGATTTCGGGACCAGCCCGAAGGCGGGTGAACGCGTGATCAAGCGCTTCCCGCTGGTCGAGCAGGCCGAGGAGATGGACTGCGGCGCGGCCTGCCTGGCCATGATCTGCCGGCACTACGGCATCCCCATGACACTGGGGAAGCTGCGCGAACTGGCCAATGTCACGACGCAGGGGGCCACCCTCGACAGCCTGTCCCGGGTCGGCGACTCCCTCGGATTCTCCACCCGCGGAGTGAAGTGCACCTACCAGTCGCTGCTCGGATTCGAGTTGCCATTCATCGCGCACTGGGAGGGCTATCACTACATCGTCGTCTATGGCGTTTCGAAGAACCACGTCTGGGTCGCCGACCCGGGTCCGGGATTCCGAAAGATGACGGTGGCCGAATTCGAGAAGGGCTGGACCGGCACTTGTCTGTTGTTCTCGCCGGGCGCGGACATGGTGCAGATGGCAGCAACGCGTTCGCCCTGGGTCCGTTTCGTCGGCTATCTGAAACCCTATAAGGCCATCCTTGGCCACCTGATCCTCGCGACCTTCGTGATCCAGGTGCTCGGTGTGGTTCCGCCGGTGATCATCCAGAACATTCTCGATCGGGTCGTCGTCCACCAGAACGTCTCGCTGCTGAACCTGCTGATCGTCGGACTGATCATTACCACCGTGTTCACTCAGTTGACGGCGACGCTGCGCGCGTTCCTGTCGAACTTCATGATCCGGAACCTGGACTTCGCGATGATGTCCCGGTTCTTCAAGCACGCCATGTCGCTGCCGCTGTCATTCTTCGCCAAGCGGCGGACCGGAGACATTTTTGCCCGGTTTCAGGAGAACCACACCATTCGGGCCTTCCTCACCGAGTCGACGGTCACGACGGTGCTGAATCTGCTGATGGTGTTCATCTACTTCACCATCCTGTTTCTCTACAACGCCAAGCTGACGCTTCTACTGATCGCTTTCGTCCTGCCCATCATCGGGCTGACCGTCGCCGTGACGCCCCGGATCAAGCGATACGCGCGCGAGGCCTTCGACGCCTCGACCGACGCCGAGGCGGTGCTGATGGAAACCCTGGGTGGGGCGGAAACCATCAAGGGCATGGGGATCGAGCGCTCCATGCGCATGAAGTGGGAACGCAAGTATGCCAAGTCACTGGGAGTCCAATACAGGGCGTCGCGTTTCGGCATCCTGATCGGCCTGGCGAGTCAGCTGCTCAACTCCGCCACCACCATCGTCATCCTCTGGGCCGGGGCGAGCCTGGTGCTGGCGCAGGAACTCACCATCGGGCAGTTGATTGCATTCAACGCCCTGATGGGCAGCGTGCTCGCCCCGCTGATGGGGTTGGTGGGCCTGTGGAACCAGGTCCACGAGGCCGGCGTGGCGATGGAACGGCTTGGCGACGTGCTCGACATAGAGCCGGAACAGAAGCCGGAGGACGTGGCCACACGCGTGGCGCTGCCGGACCTGCGGGGCGACATCTCGCTGGATTCGGTGTACTTCCGCTACGGTGGCAACGAAACCTCGTACGTGCTGGAGAACATCAGCTTCGACATCCGGCCGGGCGAGATGGTGGCGATCGTCGGTCACAGCGGCTCGGGTAAGACGACGCTCGCCAAGATGCTGGTGGGTTTCTACCCGCCGACCGAGGGCCGCATCACCGTGGACGGATACGACCTCGAGGTAATCGACAAGGAATACTACCGGGCTCAGGTAGGCTACGTCATGCAGACCAACCTGCTGTTCTCGGGCACCATCGCGGAAAACATCGCCGCGGGTGACGAAAACCCGGACCGGCGCCGCATCATGGATGTGGCGAGGATGTCGGACGCCCACGGCTTCATCGCCAACATGCCGTTGGCTTACGAGCAGGTCGTCGGTGAACGGGGCATGGGGCTTTCCGGCGGACAGATGCAGCGACTGTGCATTGCGCGCGCCCTCTACCACGATCCCCACCTGCTCATCTTCGACGAGGCGACCTCGGCGCTCGACACGCAGTCGGAAAGCAACATACTCCAGAACATGCAGGACATCCTCGAGGGCCGTACCGCGGTGGTGATCGCGCACCGGCTCAGCACCATCATGCGGGCGGACAAGATCCTGGTCCTCTACGAAGGTTCGATCGTCGAGCAGGGGACGCACAAGGAACTGGTGGAAAGGAAGGGGATGTACTACCAGCTGGTTCAGAAACAGATGGCGGGCGCCGGATGAAACTCTACGACATCAAGCCGCAGTCCTCCTCGATCTCTTACGCGGGGCTGCTCGAGAAGATCGAGATCATACGTTCCAGGCTGCGCTGGTCGCAGCGTATGGAGCGCGCGGAGATCCAGAAGCTGCTGGACCAGTGCAACGCCCTGCGCGACGATGTGATGCAACTGTCGCACAAGGAGCGCTTCGTTCAGGCCTCGGCCGGGAAAAAGGCCGAGGCGCCGGCATCGGAGAGGGAGCGGCGCCAGGCCCTGCTGGACCGCAGCTTCGTCTTCGAGGGTGTGTTCGGTGAGAACCCCAAATTGCTGGAATCGCTTGAGACGGCGGAGAAGGCGGCGCCCACGGACCTCCCGGTATTGATTGACGGCGAGAGCGGCACCGGCAAGGAGCTGATGGCGAAGGTCATCCACGCCAACGGGGATCGCACCGACATGCCCTATATCTCCATCAACTGCGGCGCGATTCCGGAGAACCTTCTGGAATCAGAGCTGTTCGGCCACAAGAAGGGGGCTTTCACCGGGGCGACCGGCGACCGCAAGGGCAAGTTCGAGAGCGCAGACAAGGGCACCATCTTCCTGGACGAGATCGGCGAGCTGCCCTTGACCAGCCAGGTCAAACTGCTGCGGGTCCTGCAATCGAACGAGATCCAGCGTGTGGGTTCGGACGCCCTGATCGAGGTGGACGCGCGCGTGGTGGCCGCGACCAACAAGAACCTGAGGGAGCTCAGTCAGGAAGGAAAGTTCCGGGAAGACCTGTTCTACCGACTCAGCGTGATCCACGTGACCGTCCCGCCCTTGCGCGAACGCAAGGACGAACTGGCCTTGCTGATCGAGTACTTCACCGACGAGGCCGCGGAAAAACTCAGGCGCGCGCCGATCAGGATGAGCGCGAGGCTGCACGGCTTCCTGCTCCGCTACGACTACCCGGGAAACATCCGGGAACTTCGAAATATCATCTACCGGCTCACCTGCCTGTCGGGGGATACCGCCGATCTCGACAATCTGCCCGAAGACATACGCCCGGAATCCGTGGCGCGCACCTCGATCGCCAACAGCGAGATCTCGCCGCACGTCTCGCTGGTGGAGGTGAAGAAGGCGGCGAGCGACGAGGCTGAGAAGCAGTATCTGGAATCCGGGTTGAGAGAGACTCAGGGCAAGGTGACGGACCTGGCGCGGCGCATCGAAATGAACCGGTCCCACCTGCAGACGCTGCTGAAGAAACACGGCCTGCGGTCGAAGGACTTCAAGCAGAACCGGGAATCCTGAAACCTTGCCGTAATCAATGGGGTCAGACTCGTTTGATATGTGATCAGCGTATCTATAACCTGTCTCGATTGCTCGTCTACCCCGTTTCATACTGGCTGGGCAGAAGCATGTCATCATGTGAGGCCAACAATCGCGAACCGCTTCTCTATCC